>CAYQBT010000018.1:0-13198 GCA_964415775.1 uncultured Lachnospiraceae bacterium | reverse complement strand
GGAGACCGCCTACGAGGTGGTCGTGGAAAACACCAATTTGATCAGCGACATGGTCGAGGAGATCCGCCCGATTCCGAAGGGTACCTACACGCCGAACATGGAGGGCGCGGAGGAGGATCTGCAGCGCATGTGCTGGGAGCGCGCGCGTTCCCTCTATGGCGAGGATCTGCCCGAGATCGTGGAGAAGCGCCTTGCCAAGGAGCTGGAGTCGATCATCAAGCACGGATTTGCCGTGCTCTACATGATCGCACAAAAGCTGGTTGCCTACAGCGAGAGCCAGGGCTATCTTGTCGGCTCGCGCGGCTCGGTCGGCTCGTCCTTCGTTGCTTCCATGGCGGGTATCTCGGAGGTAAACCCTCTGCCTCCGCACTATGTCTGCCCGAAGTGTAAATATAGCGAATTCTTCACCGACGGCTCGGTCGGTTCGGGCTTTGACCTGCCCGATAAGACCTGCCCGAAGTGCGGCGCACCCCTCACCGGAGAGGGACACGACATTCCGTTTGAGACCTTCCTTGGCTTCTACGGCGACAAGTCGCCGGATATTGACCTGAACTTCTCGGGCGACGTGCAGGGTAAGGTGCATAAGTACACCGAGGAGCTGTTCGGCAGCGAAAACGTGTTCCGCGCGGGAACGATCGGTACGATGGCGTCCAAAACCGCGTTCGGCTTTGTCGCAAAGTACCTGGACGGCAAGGGCATCTCGCTCTGCCGCGCGGATATGGATCGCTTGGTGGAGGGCTGTACGGGCGTTAAGCGCACGACCGGTCAGCACCCCGGCGGCATCATCGTTGTCCCGAAGGAGTACAGCGTGTACGACTTTACCCCCGTACAGCACCCCGCGGACGATCCGAATTCCAATATCGTCACCACGCACTTCCAGTTCTCGTATCTGCACGATACCATTCTGAAGCTGGACGAGCTTGGACACGATATGCCGACCAAATATAAGATGCTGGAGCGGTACACGGGCACAAGCGTCATGGACGTGAAGATGAACGACCGCTCGGTATATGAACTGCTCGAATCGACCGCACCGCTCGGTGTTACGCCGGAGGATATTGATTGCCCGATCGGCACGCTGGGACTTCCCGAGCTCGGTACCCGCTTTGTACAGCAGGTACTTGTCGAGGCAAAGCCCCGCAATTTTGCCGACCTGCTCCAGGTTTCGGGACTCACGCACGGCACCGACGTTTGGCTTGGCAACGCGCAGGATCTCATCCGTGACGGTATCTGTACGATCTCGCAGGTTGTGGGTACGCGTGACGGTATCATGCTCGACCTCATCCGCTACGGGCTCGATAACGGTCTTTCGTTTACGATCATGGAGTCGGTGCGAAAGGGTAAGGGACTGAAGTCCGAGTGGGAGACCGAGATGCGCGCGCATAATGTGCCCGAATGGTACATTGATTCCTGTAAAAAGATCAAATACATGTTCCCGAAGGCGCACGCCGCGGCGTACGTTATGAGTGCGATCCGCCTTGCGTGGTATAAGATCTATTATCCGATGCAGTTCTATGCGGCGTTCTTCACGGTTGCGCCCGGCGGCTTTGACGGTGAGCTCGTCATGCGTGGTCGCGGTGAGGTTACGGCGACTATTAACGAGCTTTCCAAAAAGGAAGACACCACGCAAAAGGACGCTGAAACGATCTCGGCAATGTCGCTTGCGCGTGAGGCGCTTGCAAGAGGCGTGCAGTTCTTGCCGGTCGATCTCTACAAGTCGGATGCAACGGCGTTCTTGCCCGAAAACGGTAAGATCCGTCTGCCCTTTTCGGCACTCGGCGGACTTGGCGAGGGCGCGGCGCTGAAGATCGTGGAGGCAAGACAGGACGGCGAGTTTTTCTCCATTGAGGAGCTTCGCGAGCGCGCAAAGCTCAATAAGAGCGTTATGGAAATTCTGGAGCGCAACGGTGTCCTCAAAGGCATGAGCGAGACCAATCAGTTTACGTTCTTTTAAAAATATCACTTAACAAGCAAGCTCTATTGTAGGGACAGAATGCGACCGCAGGTCGCTATGTCCTCTGACTGTCCGCACCGCGTTATATTTTCTTTACACTTGCAGATTTTTTCAAAAAACAGTTTACAAACACGCAAATATCGTATAAAATAGAAGAAAATATACCACGATCGGAATGGAGATTTTTATGGCAGACAATACACAGCCGAAATTCAAGCGCGTGCTTCTCAAGCTTTCGGGCGAGGCACTCGCAAAGGATGTTGACGGCATTTACAATCACGGTTTTATCGATGAGATCGCGCAGGTAGTGAAAAAGTGCGTGGACAGCGGCGTTGAGATCGGCGTAGTTGTCGGCGCGGGCAATATCTGGCGCGGCAGACAGGGCGTAAACATGGATCGCGTGCGTGCCGACCATATGGGCATGCTGGCTACGGTCATCAACTCGCTTGCTTTGCAGGATGCATTTGAGCGTGCAGGCGTGACGACGAGAGTCATGACCGCCGTAGAGATGAAATCCATGGCAGAGCCCTACATACGAAACCGTGCGGTTCGCCACCTTGAAAAGGGCAGAGTGACCATCTTCGGATGCGGACTCGGCTCCCCCTATTTCTCCACCGATACCGCGGCGGTGCTTCGCGCTGCAGAGATCGGCGCGGATGTCGTATTGCTTGCTAAGAATATCGACGGTGTGTATACTGCCGATCCCCGCAAGGATGCAAGCGCGACCAAGTTCGATGAGATCACCTATCAGGAAATCCTTTCCCGCGGACTCGCGGCAATGGACTCCACCGCAACCTCCTTCTGTATGGATAACCACATTCCGATCCTTGTGTTCGGTCTGGATGATCCCGACAACATTTACCGCGCTGTCATGGGTGAAGAGATCGGCACGATCGTTAAATAACTTTGAAAGGAACGTATAGACATGAGCTTCGATACCAAAGATTTTGAAAACAAAATGCAAAAAACGCTGGATTCTCTCAAGATGAATCTGAACACCGTTCGCGCCGGCAAGGCAAATCCCGACGTACTCTCCCGTGTTATGGTAGATTACTGGGGCACGCCCACGCCTATTGCGCAGATGGCGGCTATTCAGATCCCCGATCCCCGCACGCTGGTGATCACTCCTTGGGATGCTACCGCGCTCAAGAATATCGAGAAGGCTATTCTTGCGTCCGACGTCGGCATTACGCCCCAGAGCGACGGAAAAGTGATCCGTCTTGCATTCCCCCAGCCTACCGAGGAGCGCCGTAAGGAGCTGACCAAGCAGGTCGCAAAGATGGGTGAGGAAGCAAAGGTTGCAATCCGCAATCTTCGCCGCGATGCCAACGACAAGGTTAAGGACATGAAGAAGAACGGCGAGTTGACCGAGGACGACGTCAAGATCAGCGACAAGAAGATTCAGGATCTCACCGATAAGTATATCAAAGAGGTTGACGCGATCGGCGCAGAGAAGAACAAGGAAATCATGGCAATATAATTCTTTGAGCCGGAGTTTTGCTCCGGCTCAAACTGTGTATTTTGAAAGGTTTAACCTATGCTTTTTAAGAAACATACAGCAAAGCCGACGGTAGACGAGCGGCTGCGCCATGTTGCATTCATCATGGACGGCAACGGCCGTTGGGCGAAGAAGCGCTCGCTTCCGCGCGAGGCGGGACACGTGAGCGGTGCGAAGAACTTCAAAAAGGTCATTCGCTACTGCGGCGACCTTGGTGTGAAGATGATCACGGTGTACGCCTTTTCCACCGAAAACTGGAAGCGCCCGAAGCACGAGGTCGAGGCCATTATGGGTCTGCTCTCCGATTATATTGCAGACGCGGTTGCCATGGTGGATGAAAACAACATTCAACTGCATTTTATCGGCGATATGAGCATTTTCCCGCCCGAGACGCAGGCAAAGATCAAGAATGCCGAGGAGGTCTCAAAGGACAAGGAGCTCATCCTCAATATCGCGCTCAACTACGGCGCGCGTGCCGAGATCGCCCACGCCTGTGAAACACTGCTTGCATCCGGCAAAACTACGGTCAGCGAGGAGGACGTTGCCTCCGCACTCTATACCGCACATTGTCCCGATCCCGACCTGATCGTACGCACCGGCGGCGATATTCGCCTTTCCAACTTCTTACTCTGGCAGGCGGCATATGCCGAGTTTTATTTTACCGAAACTCTCTGGCCCGATCTGCGTGAAAAAGAGATCGACAAGATCGTTGCCGACTTTTACAGCCGAAAACGCCGCTATGGAGGACTTTAAACCATGCTGACGAGAATTTTAACCGGCATCTGCATGCTGCTTGTCGCGATCCCCGTGATCCTGTATTCGAACACGTTTTTGTTCGTGGCGGTGATCGCGCTGCTTTCGGCGATCGGTGTATTTGAAATGCTGCGCTGTCTCGGCGTACATAAAAACTATTGGCTTTCCCTGCCGTCCTATGCGATCGCGCTGCTTGCCCCTGCCATTACGCGCTTTTCCAATGCCTTTTCGGAGAACGGACTCCTCTTGTTCTCTGTCTTTTACATCTACGCGCTCTACGCGCTGGCATGCGCAATGTTCTCGAAGGGCAGGATCCTCTTTGCCGATGCGGCAAAGGTGATCATCTCCAGCGCGTATATCGTCTGCGGCTTCTCCTGCCTTGTTGCAACGCGCGATCTTGCACACGGCATGTTTTTATTCATCATGATCGTGGTCGTGGCGTTCGCCACCGATATTTTTGCATACTTTTCGGGCATGCTCTTTGGCAGACACAAGCTGATTCCCGCCGTCAGCCCGAAAAAGACGGTCGAGGGCGCGATCGGCGGCACGCTGATCTCTGCATTTGCATTTGTCGGCTGTGCGATTCTGTATGCCAATATGTACGATGCGGGCAGACCGCACTTCCTTTCGCTTCTGGTTTGCGGCATTGCGCTGTCGATCGTTTCGCAGATCGGCGATCTGATCGCATCCTTTATCAAAAGAGAGCGGGATGTCAAGGATTACGGCAATCTGTTCCCCGGACACGGCGGCGTGCTCGACCGCTTCGACAGTGTGATCGCGGTTGCGCCGATCTTGTATCTGCTTCTGTCGGATGCATCGCTCCTGACGATTTTTAACTGAGGAAAGTATATGAATGAGTCTATCATCGTGCTCGGCTCAAGCGGCTCTGTGGGCACACAGGCGCTGGATGTTGCCAGAGCACACAGTATCAAGGTCGAGGCGTTGACCGGCGGCAAAAATGCCACGTTGCTCGAAGCGCAGATCCGCGAGTTTAAGCCGCGCTTTTGCGCCATGGCAGACGAGGACGCGGCGCGCGAGCTGCGTACCCGCGTTGCTGACACCGATACACAGGTGTTTTCGGGCGAGGCCGGTATCCTTTCGGTCATCGACATGGCAAAGTCTAAAACTGCTGTCAACTCGATCCTTGGACTTGCAGGACTTGCGCCCACGCTCGCGGCAGCGAAACGCGGTATGCGTATTGCGATCGCCAATAAGGAGTCGCTGGTTGCGGCGGGCGAGCTTGTCAAGGCCCAGGTACGCGCACACGGTGCCGAGCTGATCCCCGTGGACAGCGAGCACAGCGCGATCTTCCAGTGCCTGCATGCGGGCAAAAGGGAAGAGGTCAAGCGTATTTTTCTCACCGCGTCGGGGGGGCCGTTCTACGGATATACCGCAGACGAGATACGCAAGGTCACGCGCGCGGATGCACTGAAGCATCCCACATGGTCGATGGGTGCCAAGATCACCATCGACAGCGCAACGCTGATGAACAAGGGACTTGAGGTGATCGAAGCGGTGCGTCTGTTTGACGTTGCTCCCTCGCAGATTCAGGTCGTCGTACACCGCGAGAGTATAATTCACAGCGCAGTGGAATATATTGATAATGCTGTCATTGCCGAGATGAGCCATCCCGACATGCGTGAGTGTGTGCAGTTTGCGATCACCTATCCGCACCGCACGGCGGCGGTGATCGAGCCGCTCGATCTCTTTAAGGTCGGCACGCTTACCTTCCGTGAACCCGATCGCAAGACCTTTCGTCTGCTCGATCTTGCTTATCGCGCGATTGAGACCGGCGGGCTTCTGCCCGCGGTCATGAGCTCGGCAAATGAGGCGGCGGTTGCCCTCTTCCTCGCGGATAAGATCGCGTTTTACGAGATCGCCGAGGTGGTCGAGGAAGCCATGAACGCATTTGCAAACAAGCAGACCTTTACGGCAGAGGATGTTTTCGCGGCGGATAAGGAAGTCCGCGGAAGAATTGCCGCCGCGCACAATTAGTTTCTGAAAGGAATTTACTTTGATAACGCTTTTGTATATTGCTTTGGCAATTCTGGCCTTCGGGTTTATGATTGCAATCCACGAGGCGGGGCACTTTTTTGCCGCCCGCGCCTGCGGCGTTAAAATTCACGAGTTCTCCCTTGGTATGGGACCGCGTCTCTTCGGTAGACAAGGCAAGGACGGCACAAACTATAATCTGCGCCTGTTTCCGATTGGTGGCTATGTCAGCATGAAGGGCGAGGATGAGGATGCAGAGGGCGAGGACTCCTTCTCGCAGAAAAAACTCTGGCAGAAGTTTATCATCGTTGCCGCAGGTGCGCTTATGAACATTCTGCTTGCCATGATCCTCTGCTTTGCACTCAGCATTTCGGACGGCGTCGGCACCACCGTGATCGGCGAGTTCAACGAAAATGCAATCAGTAGTGAATGGCTTATGCTGGGTGACCGCATCGTCGAGGTAGACGGCACAAAAACGCATATTGCCACCGAGGTTGCGTACGAGATCATGCACGACGGCTATGAGCCGATCGACATTGTGGTCATTCGTAACGGTGAGCGGGTTTTGCTTTCGGATGTGCAGTTCGGCACGATGACCGAAGCCGGCATGGTGCTCGGCACGCCCGACTTCAAGATGTACGGCGCAGAGCCAACCATCGGCAACCTCTTGAAGCATACCTGGTATCGCAGTCTTTCGATGGTGAAAATGATCTGGGAGTCGCTTATCGATCTGTTTAGCGGCAGAGTGGGTATGGAGGCAGTCAGCGGCCCTGTCGGCGTGACCGATGCCATGGTCACCGCGGCAAAGGGCGGCGCTTCGCAGTTCTTCAATCTGCTTGCGGTTCTCGCCATGAACCTCGGTGTGTTCAATCTCCTGCCGTTCCCGGCACTCGACGGCGGACGGCTTGCGTTCATCCTGTTTGAGATGATCTTCCGTCGCAAGGTGCCTGCCAAGGTTGAAGCGGCGATCCACACCGCCGGTATTCTCTTGTTGTTCGGTCTGATGATCTTTGTCGTCTTTAAGGATGTCATAAAACTGTTTGGGTGATTTGAAAAATCGCAGGGGACGGCGCCCACGACGTCCCCTACATGCTTTACAGAAAAGGGAACACTATGCTCACTACATATAATGCTATTCGCCGTGCATCCAAAGAGGTGCAGATCGGCGGCATTGCCATCGGTGGAAAGAATCCGATCGCAGTGCAGTCTATGACCAATACCGACACGCTTGACCGCGTGGCAACGCTTGCACAGGTCAGGGCGCTGGAGGCGGCAGGCTGTGACATTGTCCGCATCACCGCTCCCACGGTAGAAAGTGCGAAAACCTTTGCGTTTCTCAAAGAAAACGGTGTGCAGATCCCGCTGGTCGCGGATATCCATTTTGACTATCGCATTGCGCTCGAATGTGCCGCCGCGGGTGTGGACAAGATCCGCATCAACCCCGGCAACATCGGGGATGAAAACCGCGTGAAGATGGTTGCCGATACCTGCCGCAAGGGCGGTATCCCGATCCGCATCGGCGTCAACGGCGGCTCGCTTGAAAAATCTATTTTGGAAAAATACGGCGCTCCCACCGCCGAGGCGCTTGCCGAAAGCGCCATGTATCACGCATCGCTTTTGGAACAGTTTGACTTTGATAACATCGTGCTCTCGGTCAAATCCTCGGATGTTGCGGCAATGGCGGCGGCAAACGAATTGCTTGCGGCAAGATGTAATTACCCGATCCACATCGGTGTGACCGAGGCGGGCGGCGGCAAAATGGGGCTCATCAAGGGCGCGATCGGCATCGGCGGCACGCTACTGCGCGGCATCGGCGATACCGTGCGCGTTTCGCTCACCGAGAATCCCGTGGACGAGGTCAAGGCGGCGCGCGATATTCTCTTTGCGCTCGATTTCGATACGCGCAGCCGTATGAACATCGTTTCCTGTCCGACCTGCGGACGCACCAAGATCGACCTGATCGCGCTTGTGCGCGAATTTGAGGAAGCCGCCGAGAAGGCGGGCATCCTGCAAAAGGAGATCAAGGTTGCCCTCATGGGCTGTGTGGTCAACGGTCCCGGTGAAGCACGCGAGGCAGACATCGGCATTGCGGGCGGCAAGGGAGAAGCGGTGCTCATCAAAAAGGGCGAGATCGTGGAAAAGATCTCCGAGGGCGAAATCATCCCCCGCCTGATCGAGGAAATTAAAAAAATGTAAAAAACGGCGCACCGCGCCGTTTTTTATCACACTATTTATCTACATCCGTTGACATAAGAACGAAGATGTGATAGTATGATATTGGATGATTCTGTTTCATGGGAGGAACGGTCATGAAAAAGAAGGTTCTTGCTTGTTTTTTGTTAGTTCTTTGCGTACTGCTCACTGCGTGTGAAGACGCAAAGCCTGCGGAGACGACTGTGGATGTGGTTACTACCACTGCACCTGTCGAGACGACAGTGCTGGTGGAGACAACTGTTCCGATAGAAACAACGGTGATAACCACAACTACGCCCGCGGAGACCACCGCGGTGACAACGGCCGCTCCTGTAGTCGAAGAGCCGGGTGTGGAATATACCATTCTGCAAAACGCGGACGGACACGAGACAGGCGTGCTGTTTACCTACCCGGACGGCAGTACGTATCAGTGGGATTGCCCCATCGAGTCTCCGCTACCGCTGTTTGTACGAGCAAGCACGAAAAAACACGAGCGTGAAGCAGCCGTTGTAGAATACTACGCGGGGGACGGTGAATGGAGATTTGACTGGTTGGATCTGGTCGATCAGAAACTCTTGTACCGCCAAACCGATGCCTCCGGGTATGCATTTGTTTTCGACGAGTATCTTTACAAGGATACGTATTATTTGAATAAGATCAATCGTGAGCAGCATTCCTTTATGGCAGAAAACGGCAGCGTAACGATTACTTTCCATGCGGAAAGCGGGGAACCGCAACTGGAGTATCGCTTGATCGGTCCGAACAATGGTTCCGGAATCTATCAAAACCACTGCATTCCAATAAAAGAAGTGATCATAGCCGAGACGGGCGAACGGATAGCGAATAACAGTCCGTATACGCACCTGTATTCCGTGGCAGGGTCGTCGTGGTATCTGAAAGACGGCGATGCATTTTATCAGGACATAAGCTATATAGATGGTGAATGGAGGGATTACGGAGAACCCCGCCCCCGCTTGACCGGCTTTGCCACCCTGTATTATTTTGAAGACGGTGTATCGGGTTTAATCGATGGAGAGGATTGCGGAAGCAATGCCGCCGGATATAAGGAATTTGGGCTTTGGGTTGGAGATGTAGACACCGTTGCTTGGGTGCAAATAGACGAGTATTATGCTGTACAAATTCATGCATATGTACATGATGGAGAGTTTTCCACTTATCATTCGTTTAATGCCGGTTTGTTTGTTGATCAGCTTTTCTATTACAATACCGATGAGCGGTATACAGAACACGCGAAAAGCGCTCCAACGCAACAGGCAAGCGCGTTGACCGAGCATTTGATTCGGGATGTGATGGACAAGACTTGGCTGGAGGATGGATATACCTGCACCGATGCGGACATTTTCCGATTCCTGCTTTCGCTGTGTATGTACGGTGAAAGCACCACGCATCCTTATGCCGATATAGTAACGGTTTCTGCCGATCAGCAAGCCTACCAAATCCGGCTTGCCGATGCAAAAAGAATTGCATCTGAACTGTTCGGCGAGGAAAACTGGACGGAGGCATCTTATCCGACAGATGCATATGACAGCTCTACTGCATGCTACCGTATACCTATGGGTATAGGGGTTGGGGCTTCGCCATTTGGGTATGAGGATATGACGGTGCATACGGAAGGAGACGTTGTGCGCGTACAATGTACGCTGGTGAACTCTAAACTGTTTCCGTACGAAGAGACTATTTACGGGAAGTACGATTTTGTCTTCCGATATATCTCCGACAATGGCAAAAACCATTTGCAGTTTGTAGGGCTTACAAAAAGTGAGTGAAAAACAGCCGCCATATGGCGGCTGTTTTATGTTGCAAATGTGTGCTTTTATGGGTCAATTGTTAGCAACCGGTTGCTATGATTTGCATACACAACGGTTACAGGTTGATCGTCTATTCGAGCATTTGCAAGATCATATATATTTGGTGCGAAAATCTTGCGCTTAGTTGAGTCTCCATCGGTATTCACAATAATATAAGCTCGAGTATTCCCGCCCATAATAGCAGTCCCAAAGCTCGGACGTAAACCCATGTCTTGCTCAACCACATGATAAGTGGCATTTTCCAAAACAGTAATCGAAGAATGATTCCAATCTAACCATAATGGAATAATTTCTAAAGAGCCGAGGAAAACAATACAAAAAACAAGTGCTATAAACCACTTGGCTTTTTTTCTCAAAGGGCGAACTATTACAGATAACAATAGCAGCAGTAAAGGGATTATTAAAAAGCATACCAGCATTATAATATTCTCTATAACAAGATCCAACAAGATCTCCCTATAAAACTCCAGATCATTAGCCATTATAGCACTCCTTTCCAGACAAGTCATGCGTCTGATTTTGAGGGCGAAATATGTGGTCGGCGTAAAGGGAAAAGGGCGCAAACAACGCGCGGGTTTCCCTATGTGCTTCCTCGCATGATTGGTCTCAAAATCCAATACATTGTTCCGCGCGTGCTCCTGTTTTTAGGACGCATTTATACATTTGCTTCAAATGCGCTAAGATCCACGACTGTGCCGTTTTTGCGCGACTCTTCGGCGGCAAAGGCAATCAGGTGATTCTCATACGAGGTGCGGATGTCACAGATAGACTTGCTTCTGTTGTCGTTTGCAAAATACGCAAGCATATCTGCGATGATGCCGGAATCTCCGCCGCCGTGTCCCGAAACGAGCGTGGTTCCGGTCGCTTTGGTATCGATCTCGGTGTAGGTTTTGGTTGCAAAGGAGTAGAGGTTGAGGCGCCCCGTGCCCATCGTACCCGAAAGCTCTCCCTTGGTTCCGTAGATATGTATATATCTGCCGCCCTTGTTAAAGGCATTCATGGTAAACGAGACCGTACTGCCGCCCTCAAATTCGAGATTGACGACCTGGTGATCCACCACGTCATTGTCGCAGGTAAACACGCATCTGCCGTACGGTCCTTCCCGCAGCGCTTTTTCGACAGCCGCATCCGAGGGGTCTTCCAGATCCAGCGTTGCAACGCCCCGGAACCAAAGGTTCTTTTTATCGTCGTAATACAGCTTTATAGCATTATAGGGACAGGTGTCCGCATGCGGGCATCCGTCTGTGCAACGGTCAGGCGCGCCTGCAGGCTTGTTTTCGGGTTTAAAATAGGTCAGCGAGCCGAAGGAATGCACGCGCGTGCACTTTTTGCCGATCAGCCATTGGATAATATCCATGTCGTGGCAGGACTTTGCAAGAAGCATAGGGGCAGAGGTCTCCTCATTACGCCAGTTGCCGCGCACAAAGCTGTGACTTTGATGTACATTGCCGACACATTCCTTGCATTCCATGGAAATGATCTCGCCGAGCGTGCCTTGATCGATAATATCCTTGATCGCGCAATAGAATTTCGTAAATCTGAGCACATGGCATACAACGACCTTGACACCCTTGCGTTCTGCCGCTTCGGTGATCTCCTTGCACTCTTTCGCGGTAGCCGCGATCGGCTTTTCCAGCAGGAGATGGTATCCTTTGTCGATGAATGCGAGTGCCGCCTCGTGGTGATCTCTGTCCTGCAAACCAATGATCGCGAAATCTGCCATTTTCGGCAGAGCGGCAATTTCGCGCCAGTCGTGATAGAGTTGACCGGTCGATAGCTCCAGCATCCTCTTTGCATAGCTTCTTCGAATGTCGATCGGTTCGGCAACGGCAACGATTTTTGCCCCTTCGCCGAACTTTTGTAAATTACGGGAATAGCATTTTCCTCGATCGCCGAATCCGGCAACAACAGCGGTGATCTCCGTCATATTTGTGTCCTCCCATCAGTCATCGTGTCTATATTTGCAGGATACCATATTCCGGGGCGTTTTTCAATACTTTCCCGGTATATCTTTCTTTTTTCGCCCCTATTGATTTTATCTTTCAAAACTGCTATAATAAATACATTCAAAATTATCACGAAAGGTTTTACGACCGTGAGCGAAAAGCAAAAGCATATCCGCAATTTTTCTATCATTGCACATATTGACCACGGCAAGTCTACGCTTGCCGACCGTATTCTGGAATACACCCGCACCGTCACGACGCGCGAGATGGAGGAGCAGCTCCTCGACAACATGGATCTTGAGCGCGAGCGCGGCATCACGATCAAGGCGCGCGCCGTGCGCTTGGATTACACCGCGCCCGACGGCGAGGAATATGTGCTCAATTTGATTGACACCCCCGGTCACGTAGACTTTAACTATGAGGTCTCGCGTAGCCTGAATGCCTGCGACGGCGCACTGCTCGTGGTGGATGCCACGCAGGGCATCGAGGCGCAGACTTTGGCAAATGCGTATCTCGCTGTGGATGCAAACCTCGAGATCGTGCCGGTGGTCAACAAGATCGACCTGCCCAGCGCCGATGTAGACAGAGTACGGAATGAGATCGAGGACGTGATCGGCATCGTTGCCGAGGATTGCCCCGCGGTCTCCGCGAAGACCGGTCTCAATATCGGTGATGTTCTGGAGAAGATCGTCAGCGACATCCCCGCGCCCGTGGGCGACCCGAACGCACCGCTGAAGTGCCTGATCTTCGACTCCTACCACCACAGCTCCCTCCGCGTAGTCGTATACGTCCGTGTGATGGATGGCACCCTGCGTGCCGGCGATCGCATCAAGCTGATGAGCTACGGCGCGGAATTTGATGTGGTCGAGGTCGGTTCGATGGAGCCGTTCGGTCTCAAAAAGCGAGACAGCCTTTCTGCGGGCGAGGTTGGATACATCACCGCCAGCATCAAGTATGTCGGCGACACCCGCGTGGGCGATACGGTCACCCATGCCGAAAACGGCGCGACAGAGCCGCTCCCTGGCTTTAAGGC
>CAYQBT010000017.1:0-13395 GCA_964415775.1 uncultured Lachnospiraceae bacterium | reverse complement strand
TGCCTTCTATTGATTACGATGATGATCCCAATAAAATAATGAAGTGGAAAGATTCTGGTGAAACAGGTTCTCCTAAGAAGCCGATCGACCTTTAGTAGATAATGCGAGTAAAATACCCGATCAAAATGATGTTCCTTTGGTCATATAGATTTCTCCTTTGGCGCTACTGCGCTCCTTAAATTCTCTATGACCATTATACCATAAAATCCAATCTCTGAGTGTATGAGCATCTAATATTTCGAATTTTTTACATTTTTCTCGTTGACTTCCTTCTCCACGAAGATACGCTTCTACTGCCTGTGTTCTTAAGCCAATGCTATATCTCTTGTTTTTGTGCGTTTTCCTCTGCATAATAATAATCCCCTTAAAGTTGTCTCGAAAATTTTTTGTTTTTTCGTGTGTCTACTCTAAGGGGATTATATCAGCTTTTTTGTTTTCTCTATGTTCTAAAAGGAGACTTTGCGCACGTCTGCGCCGAGCGCACGAAGCTTTTTGACGATGTTGTCATAGCCGCGCTCGATGGTATGAATATCAAAGATCTCGGTTCTGCCGTGAATGGCAAGTCCCATGATGACCATGGCGGCACCTGCACGCAGGTCTACCGAGCGCATAGGCGCGCCGACCAGATCTTCGCCGCCGTGTATCGAGGCGGTCTTGCCGGCAATGTCGATCCTTGCGCCCGTCTTGCGGAGCTCCTCGATGTAGCGGAAGCGGTTATCCCATACATCCTCGGTCACTCTGCCGTCACCGTTTGCAAAGCAGAGCAGAGCGGTCATCTGCGGCTGCATATCGGTGGGGAAGCCGGGGTAGGGGCGGGTTTTTACGTTGATCGACTTCATGTCGCCCTCGCGTTTTACGATGATGGCATCGTCCAGTTCCTCAACGGATACGCCCATTTCCGACAGCTTTGCCGAGATCGAGTCGAGATGCTTCGGGATCACGTTGTTGATCTTCACGTGCCCGCCGGTTGCGGCGGCGGCAAACATAAAGGTGCCTGCCTCGATCATGTCGGGGATGATCGCGTAGGTCGAGCCGTGCAGAGCCGTAACACCCTTGATCTTGATGGTGTCGGTACCTGCGCCGATGATGTTGGCGCCGCAGGAGTTGAGGAAGTTGGCAAGGTCAACGATGTGCGGCTCGCGCGCCGCATTTTCGAGCACGGTCGTGCCCTCGGCAAAGACGCTGGCGAGGATGACGTTCACGGTCGCGCCGACCGAGACCATGTCAAAATAGACCTCACTGCCGACGAGCCTCTCCGCGCTTGCCTCGACATAGCCGCCGAGGGTGGAGACGGTTGCACCGAGCGCCGCAAAGCCCTTGATATGCTGATCGATCGGGCGGATGCCGAAGTTACAGCCGCCGGTCATGCCGACCTTGGTGTATTTGAACCTGCCGAGCTCCGCGCCGATGAGATAGGTCGAGCCGCGCATACGGCTGACGAGCTCATAGGGGGAGATGCCCGGACGGACGTCCTTTGTATCGATTTCGACCGTGGTATGGTCGCGGCGCACTTTGGCGCCCATTTTTTCGAGGATCTCCAGCGTCAGGTCGACATCCAAGATCTCGGGAACGTTTTCGATCACACAGCGATCGCCTGTGAGAACGGTGCCGATGAGAACGGGCAGAGCCGCATTTTTCGCACCGCTGATCTCTACTGTGCCGTTGAGAGGGGTGCCGCCGTTGATCACGATTTTATCCATAAAGCCGTTTCCTTTCTGTTGACGGGTACAAATTCAAGATGCATATGCTTCGCCGCTGATCGCCGAAACTGCCGTACTGCCGCCGTCCGCATAGGTCAGCGCATACGCGGGTACGAACAGCAGCGCGCCGTTTTGCGCGTCCTCGTACAGCGTGTAGCAGAGGTTGATCTCGGTGATGCGGCCGGTTTTGCCGCGTTCTTTTTCACTATACAGTATATTGGTTCGGTTCAAAAGTGGTTCGCTGCTTTTCTCCTCGGGGATCGAGAAGCAGTATTTTCCCTCCGCGTAGATCAGCTTGTCGCCTGCAAAGCCGAAGCTGCAGCGCATGCCGTACAGCGGAATCGAGTTTTCGGTCTGCGTGACGGTGAGAAAGCTGTAGTTTCCCGCGTGCAGGCAGGGGGTGTCCGCAAGCGCACCTGCAGGCAGGGCAAGCAGGGCTTCCAGCGCTTCCTTGTGCACCGAGCAATCCTGCTCGGCGAGCACCTTCGCGCGCGCAAGCGTCGCCTGCAGCTCGCCGTCTCCCATGGACGGATCGACGTAGCGCAGATAGAAGTCATTGCCAAGATCGGCGACTTTTCCCGAGCGGGTCTCCGCGCGGATACCCTCTGGCAAAAGGTAGATGCCCTCCGCCTCCTCGCCAAACAGCAGAGCCGCGGCGTAGCAGAGGTATTCCTCACGGTCGTAGGAGCAGCGCAGCATATCGGCGGTGTCATTCTGCACCGCGAGCAGCGTATAGGGGACGGAAATACCGCCCTTTTCCAGAATTTCTGCCGCCTGCTTTGCCGTGTCCGTGTCGGTGAACTCGCGCTTCTGATAGTAGGTATACGCGAAGAAAAAGAGGAGCAGATTGACGGCGGTCAGCAGGAGAAGCAGCAGATTTTTGATCGATTTCCAACTCACGGTGTCACCTCCGTATCCTGCACCGTGCCGGTGAAATACCAGGAAGCGGTGCATGCGGCATCCGAAAGTGCGTCCGCGCGGTATAGGAGGCGGAGCGTGTCAACGGATGCGTTCTCCGCGGCGTAGCGGTACTGCCACAGCGAAGGGAACAGCACGCCGCTAAAGGTGTTTTTCGTCAGCGCAAGGGAGCGCACGTCAATGCTCTTGAACATGCCTCCCTGCACGGTCAGCTTTGCAAAATAGGGATACGCATCGCCGCGCACCGCGATCGAATCCGAGCAAAGCCCGATCTGTACGGTAAAGAGGTCCTCCGCGCGGTAGAAGCCGCTAAGGTACAGGCTACCCTTACCGCCAAAGGCCTCGGGCGCGATCTCACGAAGCTGCTCGGCAAGCGAGACGCATGCAAGCAGAATGTCGTACATGTCAATATCCAGCTCGTTTTTTGCCGTGTCGAGGAAGTCGGATAGCGGGATGCCGCTGTCGCGTGCGGCGGTATAGAGCAGTCCCTCGCCGCTTGTGTGCAGGGTACCGTGCGGCGCGACTGCGGTGCCTGTGAAGCCCTCGGACGTGTCGGCGGTGAGGGGCGAGAGGCTTGCCTCTGCCTTATAGCCGAAGAGGGGGAGCACCGATGCGTACTGCGCTTCGCTAAGGGTTGCCGTTTGCAGGAAAAGCTTTGGCGCACGCGGAGAAGCGGCAGAGAGCAAGGTGCCGTTTTCGGTCATCGAAAAGTCGGCAAGGCGGGAATCGTGTGCCATTGCCGCAAGCTCGGAGGGCTTAACGAAGGCATCACCGGTTGCCTGATAGAAGGCATGCCCGTCCGAGAGGTAGAGCGTCACCCTGCCGTCCTCGGCAAAGGAGAGCAGTAAACGGTCGGCGCTGATCGCCACACTGCTGCCTGCCGGTGCAGAAAACTCACCCGTCAGCGCGTAGAGCATCTGGTAGGGGAGCGCGGAAAGCAGGTTCAGGCAGAGAAAATTGCCCGATGCCGCGTCGGTATACACCTTGGCGCTCACCGGCGCAAGGGTAGCGCCCTTGGCAAGCGAGAGGTGGATCGGTTCGGCGGCAAAGGTAAACAGCGTTTGTGCCGCCTGCTCGGTGCCGTAGGCACCGCCGCCCTCACCGCCGTAGCGGATGCCCGCAAAGGCAACGGGGAGCAGATTTTTTTCATAGACAGGCTGGTGTAGCAGCGCATCCTCCCCAAGCGGAACGGTGCCGCTCGGCAGAGAAGAGGCGCGGATCGCGGAATTGCCGCCCGAAAGGAACTGTGCGCCGCCGATGTAAATGCCTGCGAGAAGCAGCATGGAAAGCGTGAGTATTGTAATCAGGATCGTTTTGATGCGTTCGGACGCACTGGGGCGGAATTTTTCCATAACCGCTTCTCCTTTCTGTGGAAAAATAGGGTTGTTCAGGGATCTATCGTAGGGCGGGGGCTTGCTCCCGCCGTTTGCCGCGGAGAGATGTTGTGTGCGGGAGGGGAGACCCCTCCCCTACGGTTGGTGGGTGCCAAAAACACGCACCGTCACGGGTACGCACACATCGTAGGGGGCGACCTCCCGGACGCCCCGTTTTGCCGCGGCGCGATGATGCTTTGGCGGGTCGTCGAGGACGTCGACCCCTACAAATGGGTGGGTGCCAAAAACGCACATCGCAACGGCAACGCACCTCTTTTGTAGTGCGGGCGATTCATGAATCGCCCGCACGCCACGGCGCGATGTTGTATACGGGCGATTCGTGAATCGCCCGTATACAACGGGTAGCCGTTACGTATCCTTATGCCTTCGGCAGGGTGATGGTAAACACGGTGCCCTTACCAAACTCGCTGGCGACGCGGATGTCGCCGCCGTGCGCGAGGGCAAATTCCTTGGCGATCGCAAGACCGAGGCCGGTACCGCCCTTGTCGCTGCTGCGCGCTTTTTCCACGCGGTAGAAGCGCTCGAACAGGCGCGGCAGATCCTCCTTCGGGATGCCGATGCCGTTATCGGCAACGGTGATCTCCACCTTGTCGCCCGCATCCTGTAGCAAAAGACGGATCTTGCCGCCCTCGCCGGTATACTTGATCGCGTTGGAGACGATGTTGATGATGATCTGCTCTACGCGGATCTTGTCGCCGTATACGGTCAGCGAATCAAACACGCCGTCAAAGGAGAGGCTCTGCCCCTTCTTCTCGGCGGTGTAGGACAGCGTTTTGGCGATCGTGGACAGCGATTCGGTGATATTCAGCGGCTTCATATTCAGCTGCATGGTGCGGCTGTCGAGCTGGGAAAGCGTGAGCAGATTCTTGATGAGCGCCTCCATGCGCGCGCTTTCATTCTCCGCCATGGAGAGAAAACTCCTCGTCATTTCGTCGCCGGTGATCGTCTCATCGCCCGCCAGCGATTCCAGCACCATTTTGATGGTGGTGAGTGGCGTGCGCAGCTCGTGCGAGGCATTTGCCACGAATTCGCGGCGGCTGCGGTCGAGCTCATAGCTTTGCGTGACGTCGTGGATCACCAAAATGACGCCCTCGCGCATTTGTGCCACGTCGCGGTAGCGGATGTTGCCGAAGTAGAGCTCGTAGACCTGCCCGTTGTAGCGCACCGCGGGCACGTTTTTTGTATCGTCAAGGTCGATGTCCAATTCGCTTTTATCGTAATTGAGCAGGCTGAAAATATAGTCGAGCGACAGGGTGCTTCGCTCCGCTTCGGAAAAGAGCTTCTTTGCGGCATCGTTGATCTGCAGCGGCTTTCCGTCGTCGCCGAAGGTGATCACCGCGTCCTTCAGGCAGGAGAGCACCGTTTCCAGCTTCTCGCGTTCGCCGTTGATCTCGTCGAGGTTCTCCTCGATCATACGGCTCATCTGGTTGAAGTTTTCGGTCAGCACGCCGATCTCGTCATTCGACTGCACGCTGATCTTTTCGTTGAAATTCCCCTTTGCAACCCGCTGTACCCCCTCGGTCAGCTTGGAGAGGGGCATGGAAATGGCACGCGCAAGGAAGAACGAGAGGATAAACGCGATCACAAGTCCGATGAACAGCGCCTGCAAAACGATCGAGAAGAGCATCCAGGTGACCTCCTGCAGCTCCTCTTGGGTGTCGCGGATGTAGATGATGCAGGCGGCATCGCCCTTGGCAAGCGGCAGGGCATAATCGGCGTAGCCGAGCCCCTGACTCTGCGCACTGCCCACCGCGCCGCCGATCGCGGCAACGAGGTTGGGCGTCTTGGCAAGCGTATCGCCCTGCGCGTCACTGCCCGCAAGGAAGTTGCCGTCCGCGTCCAGGATATAGTAGCTGCGGTAGTCGTCGATACCGAGTCTCGAGCTGTAGGCGGCGAGAATGGCTTTCTGGCTTTGCGCCGCGGCGGCGGTATCGCTGCCGTCCATGGCGTTTTCCAGATACACGCGGAGCTGACCGTCACCGCCGAAATTCTGCACCATGCAGTCTGAAAACTCATCGTTGTAATAGTCCAGCACGTTGGCGATCAGCACCGCGCCGACCACGCTCATGACGATCAGGATAAACACGACGAGGATCAGGATGATCTTAAAATACAGACCTCTATACATGACAATGATCCTTTGATGTTAGAATGAAATTTTGTTTTAAAGACGGACACGCGCCGGCTTTAAAACTCCACTTCAAAACCTTGGTTTGGAAGTGAGATTTACTGAATATAGTAGCCGACACCGCGCTTGGTGAACAGATACTCGGGGTTTGAGGGATCCTTTTCCAGCTTTTTGCGCAGACGCGACACGGTGACCTCCACCGTGTTGACATCGCCGAGGAAGCTGTCATAGCCCCAGACCTTGCCGAGCAGATCCTCGCGCGAAAAGGGCTTGCCTGCGTTTTCCATCAGGAAGAGCAGCAGGTCGTATTCCTTTTTGGAGAGCTCCAGCTCTTCGCCGCTCCGCTTTGCGATATAGCGACCGCGGTCGATCGACAGTCCGCGCACGGTGAGCACCTCACCATCCGCATCGGCGGCGCTGTGCTGGATGATCTCGTCACGGCTGCGGCGGATGTTCGCGCGGATGCGGGCGATCAGCTCATTGACCGAAAAGGGCTTGGTGATATAGTCGTCCGCGCCGTTTTCAAGCCCCGCGATCTTGTCCTTTTCATCGTCGCGGGCGGTCACCATGATGACCGGCACGTCGCTGCGCGTGCGGATTCCCTCCAGCACCTTGAAGCCGTCCAGCTTCGGCAGCATGATATCGAGCAGAATGATGTCGTAGGTCTCGCTCAGTGCTTTTCGGAGTCCCTCCTCACCGTCGTAGGCGCAGTCGGGCGCAAAGCCCGCCTTGCGCAGATTGAAGGCGAGAATATCCGAAATGCTTTTTTCATCCTCCACGAGGAGGATCTTTTTTTTCTGATTTTCCACTACGCAAATCTCCTTTGAGATGATGTTATTGTCTGGGACCTGCCTCGGTGACCGGCATAGAGCGCAGTCCCTCGGTGGCGTCAAATTTTTTGAAGAATTCGTTATAAAAGAGCCGCGTTTCGCGGTCACTTGCCAGCGAGAAATTGTAGATGCCGAGCATCGGGGAATCGTGCAGCGTCAGGCGGAGCACGCGCTCGTTGCGCAGATCGTCCGCAACCAGATGCATGCAGCAGGATTTTTTATAGTAGCCCGCGATCGACGGAATATCGTCGTACGCCTCCGTGGAAATGTACACGCGCACGGTCTTGCCGAGCAGGGGGAAGAGCTGTGCGTTTGCATGCTCCATTCTCTGCAAAAAGGCATCGGGATCTTCGAGATCGGCGGCATCCATATAGTATGCCACGGTGTGCCCCGCCGCAAAGATCGCGGGGATCACGCTTTCATATTTCCGGATGTCCTTCGGCGGGATCGCAAAGGTCATCGGATGCGCGTCGAGCAGGGTGAGCAGGTTGCCGATGTTGGCAACCGCGGGGACGAGCAGAATGGGGTAGAGAAAGAGTCCGCCCACGGTACGTCCCGTCGGATTGTAGAGGTAGGGAAGCGCGTTTTTGCCGTCGTCGGTGTACAGGGAGAGCAGCTCGCTGAAGGTGAGCGACTCGCTGCCGTCGGTGAGGCGGGCGGCAAGATAGCCGTCCGAGGCGTAGGTGGTCTCAAAGGTCAGCCCGAATTTTGCACAGATCGCCTCGGGCGCAAGGTAGATCTCCCCGCCGTAGCGGTAGATCTCGGCGGCGGTGACGCTGCCGTCCTCCGCAAGGCAGGTGCCAAAGTTCAGGTTATAGGAGAGATAGCCGTTTTCTCCCTCGATGAGCAGGGAGCCGAGCGTCTCGGAGAGGGAGACGCGGAGGGCGGGAAATTCGCGGAACGCCGACACGGGGATGAGCTGCTTGCCCTCGGCTTCGATAAAGGGGAGGAGCGAGTCGTCCTCCCACGCGCTGTCGCGGATGAAAAGGGATGCGCGGTCGGCGGCGGATGCAGAGAGCGCAAAAAGGAGGCAGGACAAAAGAACGCAAAGCACTTTTGCGATTTTCGGTGTTTTCATAGCGCCTGCCTCCTTTTTGTCAGTTTTCGAAGTTCTTTAAATAGGCAACGGCGAGGTCAACGACAAGGCCGTAGCTTTTCGTGCCCTCGGTCTGCCCCTGCGCCTTGAGGTATGCGTCGTTTACCGCGCCCGACACCTCGGATGCCGCGCTGTCGCGGTAGGGCGCAAACAGTTCGGCGTATGCGGCGTACTCGGCGAGAAGCCCCTCCGAGTAGAAGGGCAGAAGTTCCTTCTGGTAGCGCTCGGCATCTGCCTCGTACAGTGCGGCCGCGAGGTATTCCAGCATGTTTGCCTGTCCGCAGTAGCGGATGTAGGGATCCTCCGAGGCGATGCAGGCAAGATACGCGATAAAGTTTGCCTCATCCTCGGGGCCGATGCCGCGCTGGTGCGCCATTTCATGCGCCGTGGTGTATACGATCACGTAGTCGGGGTAGTTGACATTCACATTTGCCTCGCCCGACCAGAAGGTGTACATGCCCGACAGGTGGGTGTAGGTCATCGGCTTTGAAAGTGCGATGCGTTTGACCTTGGTGTGGAGCGGGGAGAGGAAGTCGTACTGCTCGTACAGCGTATCGTAGGCGGTATTCAGCTTGTCCACCATTTCGTCAAAGGAATAGGGCATGGGTGCCGCACCGTTTCCCGAGCGGGCGATGACTTTTTCGGCTTTGAGGATCTCGATCAGCGTTTTCGCGCTGGATACATACAGCTCGTCCGCGGTCGGCTCGGTCACGGTCAGCTCCATTTTGTCCTCGAGCGGCGTTGTGTCATAGGCAATGCCAAAGGTGAGCACAAACATAGAAAGGAGCAGTACAAGCACCCCGAGCAGGCGGAAGATCTGGCGTGTGAGCATGTCTTTTTTTGCCGCCACCACGATGCACCAGACCAAAAAGAGGATCGCAAGCGGAATGGCGCACAGCACCACCGTCTCGGCAAGCGAAAAGGGGAGAAGGGAGGTGAGGTGTGCAAGTCCCGCACGGAAGACCGACGCGATATGGCGGTTGTAGAAGTCGGCAAACGGGGTAGAGAGAACGGCGGCAAGCTTCAGGATGCCGCAGAGCACACCGAGGCAGAAGATCACCACGGTGCTGATCGGAATATTCTTTTTGCAAAAGTCTTTCAGATTCATAATTTTGGTTCCTTGCTTAAGTAGTCTTCCATGTCCTCGGGTAGCGGGGCACGGAGCTCGATGCGTTCTTTCGTAAAGGGGTGGGTAAAGGCGAGAAAGGCGGCGTGGAGCGCCTGCCTTGGCAGGGCAAAGCCCCCGCCGTAGAGATCGTCGCCCACGATCGGGTGCCCGATAGAGGCGAGGTGCACGCGAAGCTGATGCGTGCGTCCCGTGACGGGCTCGCATTCCACCACGGAGATGTCGCCGCGGCACTCGATGCGGCGAAAGCGCGTATGCGCGGCTTCGCTTTCCTTGCCGCTCGGAAAGACGGCGCGGGTGATGATGCTGTCGCCTATGCGGCGGATGTAGCCTCGGATCTCGCCGCTTTGCGGCACTTCGCCAAGGCAGAATGCGGTGTAGAGCTTTTTGTAGTGCAGATCGGGATTGGTCTTGGCAAAGCGGTCGGCGGCATAGCGGTTTTTGGCAATCAGCACGATACCGCTCGTGTCGCAGTCCAGACGGTTGACCGCGCGCATCACAAACGCTAAGCCGCGTCGGTCAAATTCGGCTTTCAGCGCGTTTGCCAGCGTGTCCGCACGGTGCCCGTGCGAGAGGTGCGTCGGCATATAGGGCGGTTTGTTGACCGCTAAAATATGCTCGTCCTCGTAGAGGATGTCCAGCGGCAGATCGGTCGGTGTCAGCGAGGCGTCGCAGTCGGCGTCCGTATCCTCGATGGCAAGCGAAACGGTGTCGCCCGCCGAGAGTGTATACCGCACGGTCACAGGTTCGCCGTTTACGGCAATGCCGTCCCGATGCTTTAAGTCGGTGACCAGTGCCCGCGACAGAAAAAGCCGCCCAAAAAGAAACTCCCGCAGCCGTTTTCCGTCATATTCCTTTCCCGCAGTAAAATCCATAGGCACACTTTTACATTATAATTTTATTATATATAGTCAGTATACCATAAAAGGGTGGCAGTAGTCGATAGTTTTTGAAAAATAAATTTGCTTCCTGTCACAATTATCGGTTGCGGTGCACAAACTCGTAGGCGCGACGTCCCCGACGCGCCGGTTGCCGCGGTGCGATGTTGCACACGGGCGATTCGTGAATCGCCCCTACGGCGGGAGAATTCCTCGCAAAAGAGAAAGCCTCGGCGAACCGCCGAGGCTTGTGCTTCTTACATTTTGCTGCCCTTGGCACCTTTGGTGCCGCCGAGGTGGATGCCCGAAAGGACGTTGCTCTCAAAGGAGAACGTGAGGTTCTTTCTCGCGCGGTGGCGCTTCATGGCAAGGTCGATCATGCGGCTCAGCAGCTCGGTATACTTTACGCCGAGCGGCTCCCACAGATAGAAGGAGAGCGAACCGGGGATGGTGTTGATCTCGTTTAAGTAGAGCTTGTTTTCGTCGCCGTCGATCATAAAGTCGATGCGGGCAACGCCCGAGCAACCGAGCGCTTTGAAAGCTTTGACCGCCATTTCGCGGATCTCGGTGCGCATTTCCTCAGAGATGGGCGCGGGGATCTTGCGCTTGACGCTTGCCATACCCTTTGCGCCGCCATCCTTTGCGCCCGCGATGTATTTGTCCTCAAAGGAGAGGATCTCGTCTGCCGCTACAGGCTCCTCACACTCGGAGGCTTCTGCCTCGAAGCGGTCGCCGAGCACCGAGCAGTTGATCTCGCGAAGATTGGTGATCGCGCGCTCCACGAGCACTACCTCGGTAAAGGAGAACGCAGTGTCGAGCGACTTTCGCAGTGCGTCACGGTCAGCGGCAACCGAAATGCCGATCGACGAGCCGAGGTTGACCGGTTTTACGATCACGGGGTAGTCGAATGCGTCCTCTACGCGGACGAGCAGCGCGCCTATGTCCTCGTGATCCGCCGTGGTGTACAGCTTGCTTTCGAGCACGGGGATGCCGTACTCGCGAAGAAGCGCTTTCATGGCGAATTTGTCCATGCCGAGCGCACTCGATGCCACGTCACAGCCGACATAGGGCAGTCCGAGCATCTCGATATAGCCCGCCAGCACGCCGTCCTCGGTGTTCGTGCCGTGTACGATCGGGAACGCGATGTCGATGTGCCCGATGCGGTTTTTGCCAAACGCTTTGGGCGGGAATTTGTAAATGCCCGCAATGTCGTTTTCCTTGACGAGGATCACCTCGGTGCACTGCAGGAGCAGCGCGGGGATGTCCTTGTAATTTTCAATGGTGAAGAGGGCTTCGCCGGTGAAAAAGCGGCTGTCCTTCGTAATATAGAGCGGGACAACGTCGTATTTTTCGCGGTCGATGGAGAGCATTGCCTGCACCGCCGAGATCACCGAGATCTCATGCTCGGTGGAGTTGCCGCCGTAGAGTACGCCGAGTTGGATTTTCATATGCTGTTACCTCGTTCCTTGGGAATTGTAGGGGCGATTCACGAATCGCCCGTCTTGCGTGACATTTTAAAAATTGTCGGGCAGGTCGTTTTCGAGCAGGACGACCTTTTTCTTTCCGTCTGCGTCGATGGCGCGGACAAAGTCCATTGCTTCGGTAAAGGTTTTTGCTACATGGATCTTTTCCTTCGGGAAGCCTGCGTCCTTTGCGCCCTTGACGATCGGCTTTGCCTGCTTTTCGCCGACTGCCACGATCCAGTCGCACACCGATGCCGCGTTTTTGCCAAGCTCCGCGTTCAGCGCGTCCGACTGCTTGCCAAGCTCGATCATGCCGGGGGTGACGATGATCTTGACCGCGTCAAACAGCGCGACCGTGCGAAGCGCGGCCGCCGCACCTGCGGGATTCGAGTTGAACGCATCGTCAATGAGGATCATATTGCCGCGGTCGAGCAGTTCCATGCGGTGCGGCACGCACTTTAGCGACGCCACAGCACTCTTCAGCGCGTTAAGCGGGATGCCGTAGGCATCGTTTGCCGCCGCGATCGCGCCCACGATATTGACCACGTTCGCCTCGCCGATCAGCTTCGTTGTGTACTGTTCGGTTTCCTCGCCGTGGCAGACGGTAAAGGTCGTGCCCGTGCTCGATACCGCAATGTTGGTCGCGTAGTAGTCAGCACCGGGGAGGAGGCCGTAGGTGACCGCCTCGCGGTCGGGACGGTGCGTGTTTACGGTATCGCTTGCAATATTGATGTACAGCTTGCCGCCGCTGGGAAGTGCATCGGCAAGCTCATATTTGGTCTTTATGATGTTGTCCACGCTGCCGAAGCTCTCCAGGTGCTGCTCGCCGATCGAGGTCACAATGCCGTGCTCGGGATGCACGATGTCGCAGAGCTCCCTGATGTCGCCGACATATTTTGCGCCCATTTCGCAGACGAAAATGTCATGCGTTGCGCGCAGGGAGGAGCGGATCGTCTTGACCACGCCCATCGGCGTGTTGTAGCTTTCGGGGGTCATCAGCACGTTGTATTTCGCGCCGAGCAGGGTGGTGAGATAGTATTTCACCGAGGTCTTGCCGAACGAGCCGGTGATGCCGATGATGGAGAGACGCTTGTGCGAGGCGAGCAGCTTTTTTGCATCGTTTATATAGTAGTTCCGCACCGCTTTTTCGATTGGCGCGTTTACGATATTGGCAAGCAGGAGGGTAAGCGGTGTTGCCGCCTCCGCAAGCCCGAGTAAAACAAAGGTTCCCGTACCGCCAAGCAGTACGGCGAGTGCGCCCACGAGCAGCGTCAGCAGTGCGTAGGTGGCAAGCAGGCGCTTGACACGCGCGGTATAGACGAGCGGCTTCTTTGCTTTTTTCGGATAATAGAGGAGGGAGAGAAGCAGTGCAAACAGTCCGAGCCAGAGATAGGCATAGGCAAAGCTCCGCGCTTTAAAAAACGCGCAGACGATCGCGACTGCGGCGATTGCCATGCAGGGAACGGTGCGGAGGATATTCTTTTGCATCCAGCAAAGCTGAACCTTTTCGGTATAGGAATTGAGCTGGAACATGTGGGTGAAGTACCGCACCGAGAGTGCGGCAAAAAACGCGGTACAAACAAGCGCGAGAATCTGTGCGGAAATTTCCATAGGCTGAACAAATCCTTTCTAATTGATTACCCAAGCAACTTTATCCCGCCCGAGATCCATTCGGCTGCGTTTTCCCCGCGTCGTCATCTTGAGCGCGAGGCGAAAGATCTCGCGGGGAAAACTTCGCTCAGGATGACGGCGGGCGGGATGTGTTCAGTTCTCAAAAAATGCGTCGGCGACGCGCAGGAAGTAGGGCGTGTTTTCGAGGAAGGAGAAGTGTGTGCCGCCTTGCAGCACGACAAGCCCTGCGT
>CAYQBT010000016.1:2708-13692 GCA_964415775.1 uncultured Lachnospiraceae bacterium | reverse complement strand
GTGGTAGAATGAGTTTGCAAAGCAAACTCAATGAATTGCCTGACGGCATGAAGTGAGTCTTTAGTTCATGAATTGCACCTATCGGTGCATTAAAAGGCAATTCAATTCATGGAGCGTAGCGAGAAATCATGGCGAAGCCAATTCATGACAACGAAGTTGTCAATTCATTAAATGGAGGAAAGTTATGACAAACAAAGTACTTAAAGTGTTACTTTTTGTTATAGAAGCAATCCCTGTCCCGCTATCAGTTTTTTCATGGATAGGGACGTTGATTACAATAGCAGGCGGGGTAGGCACGGTTAATTGGCAGAGTTTCGGTGATGCCCTTGGAGCAATCGTAATGATGCTGTTTTTTGTGTTTGTCGGGATATATCCGTTAACTTATATAGTTTCTTTGTTGAAATCCAAAGATAAAACGGGATTTTCGTTTTGGTTTATTTTGCCTTTAATACATATTTTGGCGGCTGTGATTTTTGTTCTTTGTTTACCGAACAAGTAAAATGCTAAAAATAATTGGCATTTGAATCGTTCGCAAAGACAGGAGGTGCACATATGACGAACTATGCAAAGCTGCTGGATGAAGAGCTTGCAAATATCGCAGCGGCGAACACTCGTCCGCGGCTACTTTTGCATGCCTGCTGTGCACCGTGCTCGAGCTATACGCTGGAGTATTTGACGAAATACTTTGACATCACACTCTTTTTCTACAATCCCAATATCGCACCCGCAAAGGAATACTTCTTTCGCGCGGAGGAGCTTGAGCGCTTTCTCTCGGCGCATCCTGCCTGCGGTGGGGTTGACCTATTTGTACCTGCATATGACAGTACCCCTTTTTTTGCGATCGCCAAGGGACTGGAGGATGTTCCTGAGGGCGGCGAGCGCTGCATGAAATGCTACCGGCTGCGCCTTGCAGAAACCGCACAAGCGGCAAGGGACGGTGGCTACGACTATTTTTGCACCACGCTCTCGATCAGCCCCTACAAAAACGCACCCGCGCTCAACGAGATCGGCGGGGAACTCGGCAAAGAATACGGCGTTAAGTATCTGTATTCCGATTTTAAGAAAAAAGGCGGCTATGCCCGCTCAATCGAACTTTCGAGGGAATATGACCTCTACCGGCAGGACTACTGCGGCTGCGTTTATTCCAAACTGGAGGCAGAGAAGCGAAGAAAATGAGCAACATTTTAGACTATATCGATTGGCGTGGCGACCTCACGATGCAATACGCACCGTTTTGCGAGGTGGATAACCTCATTTTAAGCCTGTTTTCCTACATGGAGCTTGCGGACATTGCCGAGGGGACAAACCTGCGTCACAGCATCTCTTTGCGCGATGCAGTAAAGCAGTATTTTCAGAAATACGGGGAAAGCGGACCGAACATGGGCGTACTGATCCCGAAGGAATTTCCCATACTTTACCGCAAAGCGGCGGCAAGCCGACGGTTTGGCAATATGCGTCTGATGCGTTTCCGTTCGGTGCTTTCCGACAGGATCGAAACGCAGTTCTCGGCTCTTTGCATCGCGGTTGGCGACGGCAGCTTTTTCGTCTCCTACCGCGGCACCGACGATACGCTCATCGGTTGGAAAGAAAACTTCAATATGAGCTTTATGGACAGCGTGCCCGCGCAGATCCTTGCGCGTGATTACCTGACCGAGGCGGCACGGCATGTCCGCGGCAGGATCCGCATCGGCGGACATTCCAAGGGCGGCAACCTTGCACTCTATGCCGCCGCAAATGCGTCTCCGCGCCTCCAGCGCCGCATATTGAACGTTTACAATAACGACGGCCCCGGATTCGGGAAGAGCATGGCGGAGCATGCGGGATTTGCCGCCATTGCCGATCGGGTAAACACCTCTGTGCCGCATTTTTCCGTAGTCGGACTTCTCCTCGAGCACGGCAAGGTGGATAAGGTCGTGCAGAGTAGCGGCGAGGGGCTTTGGCAACACGATCCCTGCACCTGGGAGGTGAAAAGGGATGCCTTCGTGGTGGAGAAGAATCTATCGCCGGAAAGCCTGCGCATTGAGCGAACCATCAAAGCATGGGTAGCCGAGCTTTCGCCGTCCGAGCGCCGCGAATTTGTGGAGGCGGTGTACAAGGCATTCACTGCCAACCGTGCCGCAACGCTCAGCGACATTGCCGCGGATAAGATCGACTTCATCCGATCGCTTGGCAAGCTGGACGGACGTATGCGCGACATCATCCTGTCTACCGGCAAGCTGCTCTTGCGCGAGGGCATCCGCGTAGCGCAGGAGGATCGGGAAAAGAAATCTGCCAAGCGGCAGAAGAAGACGGACAAAACGGTTTAAGAATTTATGATTCTGTTCGCACTTTCCCCGCGCTGTCATTCTGAGCGTAGTATTTTCGCGAGATCCCACCTATGGCGGTTTTGCTTCGCAAAACTTCGACTTCGCGGTTTACCGCAATGCGACCGAAGGTCGCTATTCGCTCGTAGGATGACGCGCGAAAATACGCAGTCGAACTTTTGTGTTAGCAAAAGCGCGCAGCGGAATCTCGCGGGGAAAACGTTTTTAACGGAATAATGTATGGATAGGAGAGAGCATGACAAATGAACATTCTGATCAGTGCATGTCTGCTTGGCTGTGCCTGCCGGTATGACGGAAAGAGCAAGCCGCATCCCGATGTGCAAAAACTTATGGAAAAGTACACGCTCATTCCGATCTGCCCCGAGATCTACAGCGGCTTGCCGACACCTCGCCCGCCGAGCGAGATCGTGGGGGAGAGGGTGATAAACAGCGAGGGGAAAGATGTGACTGCAGAGTATATGCGCGGTGCAAAAGAAGCACTCCGCATGGCAGAGCAGTTTGGCTGTACCGCGGCGGTGCTCAAAGCCAAAAGCCCCTCCTGCGGCAGAGGCGCGGTCTATGACGGCACGTTCAGCCATACGCTGACAAGCGGCGACGGCATCACCGTCAGTTTGCTGCAAAAGCATGGGATAAAAGTTTACACAGAGGACGAAATCGAGGTGCTTTTGTAAAATTTACGCACAAAAAGCGCCCTGCAAATTTTGTGCAAAATAACCATAACCATTTTTTGCAATTTTATGGTATAATATATATGTAGTTTCGTTTGGGTCAGGCGGCAAATGCCGCAAGGATAGGGGGTAGACATGAAAAACCGATTTGCGCCAAATGATATGATTATGTATGGCGGACACGGCGTTTGCACGCTTGTCGAGATCACCGAAAAGGAATTCGGCGGCGAGGCAAAACGCTATTATGTGCTGCGCCCTGCATATTCGGGCAGCTCGGTTTTCTATGTTCCAACCGACAGCGAAACGCTCACCGCAAAGATGCATCCCATCAAGAATGCCGAGGAGATCCGCGTAGTCATCCGGGAATGCGGTATGGCAGATTGGATCGAGGAGGATCGCCCCAGACAGAATTATTTAAAGCAGATCGTGGACGGCGGCGGAACCGAGCAGCTTGTCAGTATGTACAAGCGGCTGTATACCCGCCAAAAAGAGCTTGCCGACATCGGCAAAAAGCTTCGAGCCGCGGATGACCGCTATATGCGCGATATCGAAAAGCTGCTCCTTGAGGAGTTTTCTTCATCGTTCGCATTGCAAAAGGAAGACCTTGTACCGTTCCTCTTTGCAGAACTTGAACCCATAGAAAAATAGTAAAAGCGCACCGCTCGGTGCGCTTTTTTAGAAGGTTTATTCCATTCCCAGTAACCAATATACGCTGACATTTAGAATTTTTGACAGCTCTCGTAATTCATAGTCCGCTACGAATCGAGTTCCTATTTCAATACGTGAAATACTGTCCCTTTCCAGTATGATCCCTGCAATCTGCAGTTTTGCCGCCAGATCGTTTTGTGTCAGGCGCATTTTGCAGCGAGCCTCATGGAGCCTTTCTCCGCATATATTTTTCTTCCCGTTATAATCATATATCTTCACAATTACATTTTCTCCGCAAAAACATGTTAAAATTCAGAATTTTTCTTGACATTAACATATTTTTTGTTTATAATTGTGTTAAAGATAAGAATCTGGAGGAAATTATGAACGAAAACGAAACTACTGCAGAAAAAATGCAAGAGAAAAACACAGGCTCTAAATCTACTTTTAAAAGTATAATCGTCTGCGTGATACTGGTGTTGGCAGGAATATTAACTATAAGAAGTTGTTTTGCCGACGACAGTATTGATATGTACGAACAAGCATATAAGTATTCGCAGGAGATCGTCTGCAACGAATATCTTTGGAAGCCGAAATCAGCAAAGTTCCCTAAGTATCAAAAAGACTTTGTCATAGATACCGAGGCAGGCGTTGAGTATGACGGAGTGGAGTATCATTATTTCAGAGTTTCTTCCTACGTGGATTATGAAAACCAGTTTGGAAACGAAGAAAGAGGGTATTACGAGATCAAGGTGGGAATATGCCTGACCCAAGATCATTTCGGAGAGTATATTTATCAATTGGTGGATTTTCAATAGAGTCTAAAAAACAGGTGGAGCATCAAGGCGTCCACCTGTTTTTTATTTACATATCATATTTGATTAAATCTTCAAACGTTTCTCTGCGGATGGCGAGGCGGGTTTTGCCGTCCTTCACGATCACGACCGCGGGGCGGCAGATGCGGTTGTAGTTGGATGCCATCGAGTAGTTGTAGGCACCCGTGCAGAGCACCGCGAGGATCTCGCCGCGCGTAGGTGTGGCGATCGCGACATTCTCTTGGATGATGTCGCCGCTTTCGCAGCAGCGTCCTGCGACCGTGCAGATGAAATCTGCTTTTTCACCTGCGCGCGAAGCGTTCAGCACGGTGTATTCCGAGCCGTAGAGCGCGTAGCGCGGGTTGTCGGTCATACCGCCGTCGATCGAGACGTAGCTCTTGTAGCCGGTGATGGTCTTGACGCTGCCGATCTTGTAGAGGGTAGTGCAGCAATCGGCAACGATACTGCGTCCCGGCTCGAGCAGGATGGCGGGAGGTGTCAGTCCCAGTTTCTTGCAATCGGCATCCATATGCGCGCCGAGTTTGCGGATGTTATCGGAAATATCAATTTCGGGGTGCGACTCTACATAGCGCACGCCAAATCCGCCGCCGAGGTTTAAGACCTTGGCTTCGAATCCAAGCTTCGCCTTGACATCGGCGATGAAGCGGAGCATAATATCCGCCGCGTCGCAGAACGGTTCGGATTCAAAGATCTGCGAGCCGATATGGCAATGGAAGCCCTCGAGATCGACATTTGGCAGTGTCAGCGCAAACTCGACAAGCTCCATGGCTTGTCCGGTCTCGATCGCCGTGCCGAACTTGGAGTCCACCTTGCCGGTGTTGATCTTTGCATGCGTGTGTGGATCAATATCGGGGGACAGACGGAGCAGCACGCGCTGTTTTATGCCGTTTTCACCCGCAATACGGTCAATGCTGCAAAGCTCGTCGCGGTTGTCCGCGACAAAGCATCCGAGTTTCTTTTCTATGGCGAGGGCAATGTCCTCGTCTGTTTTATTATTTCCGTGGAAATAAACGTGCTCCATCGGGAAACCCGCCGCGTTTACGGTGTACAACTCGCCGGGGGAGACAACGTCCGCGCCCAGCCCCTCGCTTTCGATGATCTTGTACAGTGCCTTGAAGCAGAACGCCTTGCCTGCGTACAGGGGCATAGAGCCCTGCGGCAGGTATTTTTTTACGCTTTCCATGTAGGTGCGGCAGTGTTCGCGCACGCGATCCTCATCCAGCACCATCAGAGGGGAGCCGTATTCTTCTGTGAGTGCGACGGCATCCAGTCCCGCAATGGTCAGATGTCCGTCTGTATTTACCGAGAGATTGGAATAGATCATATTTTTCCTCTTACGAAATCATGTCTTGCATGGAATATAGGCCTGCATCCTTGCCGCAAAGCCACTTTGCCGCGGCGAGGGCGCCGTCGCCGAACACGCTGCGGCTCTGCGCCGCGTGACCGATCGTGATGATCTCATTTTCGGTCGCAAGGATCACCTCATGCTCACCGACAATACTGCCTGCGCGTACGGCATGGATGCCGATCTCATTCTTTTCACGGGCGCGTCTGCCGCTTCTGCCGAGCATCATGGTAAGGCTGTCGCGCACAGACTTGATCGCCTGCGCGATCATCAGCGCCGTACCGCTCGGAGCATCCAGCTTTGCAGAATGGTGCTTCTCGATGATCTCAATATCCGCGTTCGGGAGAACGGCGGCACTCTTTTTTGCAAGCTCGACAAGCAGGGCAATGCCCATTGACATATTTGCCGAAAAGAACACGGGGACTTTCTTTGCGAGTACTTCAATGCGCGCAAGCTCATCTTCGGTCTGTCCGGTGGTGCAGAGCACGACCGGCAAGCAGAATTTTTCAGCATATGCCGCAACCTCACCGATCGCGGTATGGTGCGAAAAGTCGATGATCACATCCGCGTCGATCTTTGCATCGGGGAACGCCGCAAGATGTGTCATATCCGTTTCGGTAAATCCCGGATCAATGGCGGCGGCAAGCGAAAGGGAAGCGTCCTTTTCGATACCGGCAAGGATCACCTGCCCCATTTTGCCGCAGGCACCGTTTACAATAACTTTCATCATCAGACCTCAATTCCGACATCGCGCATTGCGGCAAGCAATACCGCCTTGGTGTTTTCCTCCATGGGTGTCAGGGGCAGACGGAGATAGTCCTCGCAAAAGCCCATTGCCGCCATCGCCGCCTTGACGGGAATGGGGTTGACTTCGCTGAACAGCGCGTCGATCAGATAGTGATACTTATACTGCAGCTCTGCCGCGCCCTGGACGTCGCCGTCAAGGAAACGGTTGCAAAGCTCTACCGTTTCACGGGGGAGCAGGTTGGAGATGACCGAGATCACGCCGATACCGCCCAGCGACATCAGGGGTACGATCTGATCGTCGTTGCCCGAATACAGGTCGAGCTTGTCGTGCACAAGCGCCATGGTCTCGACAATTTTCGAAATATTGCCGTTTGCTTCCTTGATCGCAACGATGTTCGGGTGATCGGCGAGCGCCTGATAGGTCTTCGGTTCGATGTTCACGCCTGTGCGGGAGGGAACATTGTAGAGGATGACCGGCACGGTGCTTGCGTCGGCGATCGCGGTGTACATTTTGATCAGTCCCTTTTGGGTAGCCTTGTTATAGTAGGGGGTGGCAACGAGGATGGCATCTGCACCCGCTTCGCACGCGTGGCGCGTGAGCTCCAGTGCATAGGCGGTATCATTGGAGCCAGTACCTGCAATGATCGGCACGCGCCCTGCCGCGCGCTCTACCGCAAAGGAGATCGCCGCGCGGTGCTCCTCGTCTGTGAGGGTGGATGCCTCGCCCGTGGTGCCGCAGACGACCAGCGCATTGATGCCCTCGTCGATCTGCCAGTCGATCAGTCTGCCGAATGCGTCAAAATCAATGCCGTTTTCGGTCAGGGGGGTGATGAGCGCGGTTGCCACGCCCTTGAATACAGTGTTTTTCATGTTCGTTCTTCCTTTCATTCTTATATGGTAGAACAAAAACAGCCAATCCGCAGATTGGCTGTACAGTAAATACATTTTGGAAAAATACAAAATCTATTGACCGATAGCCCTCCGCTTTTTACAGCGACAGTCGCACACATCTTATTATGTGCAACCAGGCCGGCAATTCGCTTTGCCGCCTTCGGCGTCAGCCTCTTTCGATGTGACAACGGTTTGCAAGACCTATTCCGTCACAGCTACTCCCGACATAACGCGCCTCTACCATTTGTAGTGATTGTAATATATATTTTGGGGTTTGTCAACAGTTTGTGACAAAAAAAGAGAAAAAGGTGCATCTGCAGTTACAGATGCACCTTTCATACTTATTTATCAAAAAATGTATCCTTGATCCGTGTATCCTTTTGATCAAACAGCGTCATCATGCGGTAGGCGCCTGCCCATGCGCAGAGGCAATCGTTGTAGTGACCGCGCTCCTCGCAGGTCGGGCGGTATTTCGTCCAGCGGCACTGGAAGAAGCCCTCGTTTTGCGAGCCGAGCGGACGCGCCTGTCCGTGGAATGTGCGGTTTTTCTCGGAGGCAATGCCCTGAATAGCATTTGCCCACATCGCGTGTGCGCGCTGTGCCCAGCGGTCATCGCCGGTGTAGTGCGCCAGTAGCAAAAACGGTGTGACCGCCGCTGAGCCCCAGGAGTCGATCGCGTGATGCTCGGTGGAGATGGCGGTGCCGCCTTTGGTACGGTATCCATACTCGGTGAACTCGCTGTCTGCGCCGTACAGCACATCGTAGTGGAACGCCCAGGAGAAGAAGTAGTACGCCGCCTTCTTTGCGCGGTCGAGATACTTCTTGTCGTCCGTCTCCTCAAAGAGGATCAGGGACGCAAGGATAAAGGGATATGCCGTCTCCTTGTCGATGCTGGAGCAATCGAGCGCGCCCGCAGAGCAGACAAATTTGTCAAGGTCGCGGGTATAGTAGAAGTCGCAGGCACGGATCGCGGTGTCGAGATACTTCTTGTTGCCGGTGACGCGGTAGGTCTCGAGCATGCCGAGCACCATAAAGCCGCCGATCGAGCCATTCGGCATGACGCACTCGCCCTCCAGCGTCCAGGACTTGCCAAAGCCGTATTCGTCCGAATAGTGCTCGCAGTAGAAGTCGCAGAGTTTTGCGGCAAAGTCGCGGAACTTCGGCTTGTCGATGCCGTTTTCGCGCAGAAGCGTGTACATTCTCGACATTTCCGCTGCTCCCCAACCGAAGTTGCAGACGTCGGGAGTAGCGAAGTCGTAGACCTCTTCTTCATAATACTGCTGGAACTGGGTGCGGAGCAGTCCGTTTTCCTGCTGTTTATCCGCCCAGGAGTCAAAAATACCGATCGCGATCTCCAGCATTTTCTTGTCGCCGCGCTCGATCGCGTCTGCGGCAAGCATGCGCGTGTTCAGGAGCCCCTGGTCTGCCCATCCCATCTCAAACCGCTCGTCAAAACATCCGATCTCGGTGTAATAGGGATCGCTCAGTCTGCGCTCCATTTCCTCGACGGAGATCGCTGCACCGTGCTGGGAACGGAAGAGACGGGGCGCGTAGTGCGTAATGATCATTTTGTGTCCCTTGTAGTCGTAGAGCAGGGCGTTGACATAGTCAATGCCGAGATCCCAGACCTCTTTTGGCGTGAGGCAGGGGGATACGGTAAGGTCAAATACCTCTGCCGCGCGGTCGAGCAGATTTGCCGCCGCGTAGTTTTCGTACATCGGTACGCAGGCAAAAACATACATCGTGGCGGTGAAGCTTTCGCCGGGGCAGAGCGTGGTATATTCGTCATAGCGCTCGGTGAGAATATTCTTGCTCGAATAGGTGTAGGGCGCCTCTACAACGGGATGATAGATGCGCTGGGTAAAGGTTCCGTCCTCATTTCGTACAAGCGAGCAGGCAGAGCGGAGCGAGTCCTCGTCGCAGTCGCTTGCAAAGATGGCGGTACCGTATGCGCTATTTTCGCAGAGCGAGCAGGAGGGAATGCCCACACGGTCATAGGCAAAGATCCAATTTTCACCGTCGCGCGAAAGTCCCATCGGGGTATTCTCGCGGCAGCCGTCATTGCCGTTGTAGTTGACACAGGGGATGAGATAGCGCGTGGGCGTAAAGAAAGTCTTTACCTCAAAAATATCGCGGAAGGTGAGGATGTTCGTGCCGTCGTTTTCGATCACGCGCACGACCTTGTACAGACCGTCGCCGCTGTCGGTGTATGTATCCGTGACGGTGAGGGAGGCGACCTTCGTGCGGATCACGCCGCTTGCGTGGTCGTACTCAGCGTCCCCGCTGACTTCCTTACCGTTAAACTCGATCTTTGCAGGGCAAAGCGCAAGGACTGCCGATGTGCCTTCCAGAAGCGCGAAGCCGCCGTTCGTATACTGCATTGAGAACATAAGTGATTGCTCCTTAAACTGTTTGAATACTGCCTATTTAACAATAGCATATTTGGGGTTGAAATGCAAACATATTTAAAAAATATTTTGGCAGGAAAATACTTTTTTCACTTTGCTTGCATAATGACGCGGTTTGTGTTAAAATATTTTCCGACATCATTTTACAAAGGAGGGAAAACAGAATGCAGCTCATCATTGCCGAAAAGCCGAGCCTTGCGCGCAACATTTCCGCCGCAATCGGCGGACAGCAGAAGCGAAACGGTTATTTCGAGGGCAACGGCTATCTTGTCAGCTGGGCGTTCGGGCACTTGTTTTCCCTTTGCGATATTGAGGAGTATTTAGAGAATCCTCCCGCAGACGGACGCTGGACGATCCAAAACCTGCCTTGCTTTCCAAAAGAGTTCCGCTTTGTGCTGAAGCGCGGTGCGGACAAGCAGGTGGACGCGGGGGTTATGCGGCAGTTTGAAACGTTGAAAGCGCTCTGCAACCGTGCCGACGTGGATGCGATCGTCAACGCGGGAGACGCTGACCGCGAGGGTGAGATCATCGTGCGTCTTTGCGTGATGCACGCGCTGGCGGAAAAAAAGCCGTTCCTTCGTCTTTGGCTGCCTGACCAGACCGCAGAGACGGTACGCGCGGCACTCGCGGAGATGAAGGACGAGAGCGAGTATGAGATGCTTGCAAACGAAGGCTTTGCCCGTACCTATATCGACTGGCTCTACGGCGTGAACCTGACGCGCTATGCAACGCTCAAAACCGGCAAACTGCTCCGCGTGGGCAGAGTCATCGTGCCGATCGTCAAGGCGATCTATGACCGTGACATGGCGATCCGCCACTTTGTGCCCGAAAAGTATTTTGCTCCCCGTAGTGCCGAGGAGACGAACGGGTATGCGGTAGAGCTCACGAGCAAACTTAAGTTTTCGGCGGCGGAACGTGTAAAAGCCGAGGCACTTTGTGCACAATATAATCAGACCGGTGCAACCGTCACCGCGGTCAAGCGCAAAAAGGATGCGATCCTGCCCGGCAAGCTCTATTCGCTGTCTAAGTTGCAGAATGTGCTTGGTAAAAAGTATAAAATGTCGATGGGCGAGAGCCTGGAGATCGTGCAGAAGCTGTATGAGCGCGGCTACCTGAC
>CAYQBT010000016.1:0-2698 GCA_964415775.1 uncultured Lachnospiraceae bacterium | reverse complement strand
ATCCGCGTACCAATTCCGAATATCTTGCAACCGCAGAGCAAGGGAAGGTCAAAAAGATCCTGGAGAATGTGGCGGCACTCGGTTATCCGGTAGAATTCAAGTTTAAGAAAACGATCTTCGACGATTCCAAGATCGAGTCGCATTCGGCGCTCACGCCCACCTATAAGATCCCGAAAAAAGGGGAGCTCAGCGAGGCAGAGAACAAGGTGTATTCCACCGTGTTCCGCCGCTTTGTTGCGGTATTCTGTGCCAAGGAATGCAAAGCGGAAAAGACCGAGATCAGGATCGCGGTCGGCGATCTGGAAGAGTTCACCCTCAAGGGTACGGTCATTTTGGAGCCCGGTTGGACGAAGTATGACGACTATTCGCAAAAGGACAAAATGCTGCCGCCGCTTGAAAAGGGCGATGCGGTGAACATCTGCTTTGCCCCTGTCGAAAAGGAGACCACCCCCCCGAAGCATTTTACGATCGAGACGCTCAACAACTATCTGAAAAACCCCTTTAAAGAAGAAAAGGCCGCGGCAAAAGAGGAGGCGGAAGAGGGGGACGAGGAGGAGTACAAGGCGATCTTTGAGGGACTTGAGCTTGGCACCGAGGCAACGCGTACCGGTATCATCGACAACGCGCGCAAGAGCGGATATATCGAGCTCAAAAAAGACGTGTACTACATCCTGCCCGGCGGCGAGTTTCTCATTCAGTCGCTATTGCAAATGGGCATTTCGATGGATAAATACAAGACCTCTGAGCTGGGCAAGGCGTTAAAACAGATCTACCGCGGCAATATGACCGTGGACGGCGGTGTCAAGCTTGCCGAGCGTGAGATTGGCGAAGTGTTTGCAAAAAAGCAGTTGCCGCCTGAAGAGGATTATGACGACGGATTTCTCGGCGACGATCTTTGCGAATGTCCGTTCTGCGGCGGCAGGATCCGCCGCACTACCTTTGGCTACGGCTGTAGCGGGTATAAAGAGGGATGCAAGTTCACGGTCAATCGCGTCATTTGCGGCAGAGTGATCTCTAAGCAGAATGTCCTTATGCTTCTGCAGAACGGCAAAACCTCCAAGATCAAAGGCTTTATCTCCAAAAACGGCAAGCCGTTTGATGCGGCACTGCGTTTGGAAGACCGCGGTGCCAAGTTTGATTTTTAGTTTATAGTAAGGAAGATACTGTATGATTACGTATGAGCAGATCAAAAAGCACCCCGCGGTGCAGGTATATATTGCGGAGGCCGACCGCTCGCTCGAAGCGCTCAGCTATACCGAGCACAGCTTTGCCCATGCAACAAAGGTAGCGGTGACGGCGGGCGAGATCCTTGCAACGCTTGGCTTTGATGACCACACCGTTGAGCTTGCGAAGATCGCAGGGTATCTGCATGACATCGGCAATATTATTAACCGCACCGACCATTCGCAGAGCGGTGCGCTGATGGCGTTCCGTATTCTCGATAAAGAGGGAATGGATCCCTTGGATCTTGCCCGCGTCATTTCGGCGATCGGCAACCACGACGAGGGCACGGGTATGCCCGTCAATGCCATTGCCGCCGCCCTGATCATCGCGGACAAGAGCGACGTGCGGCGCAGTCGCGTGCGCAACGAAGAGCACGCAACCTTTGACATTCACGACCGCGTCAATTATTCGGTATATTCGACCGATCTGGATCTGGATACCGAAAAAAAGACGCTCACTCTTCACCTGGATATTGACAGTGCCTATGGTTCTGTCATGGATTTCTTCGAGATCTTTCACAGCCGCATGAGCCTGTGCAAAACAGCGGCAGAAACGCTTGGACTTTCTTTCCGTATTACAATAAACGAGCAATCTATGCTGTAAAATTTCGTCTAAAATATACAATTGCAGAATTTTGTCGGATATGTTATATTAAAATTGTGATATTGAAGAAAGAGAAAAGTGAAAAATTATCTGAGAGATAAGGAGAAAAAAGCATGTTCACATTACTGGACGCCTTTACCCTGGCGGGGGGACTTGCCCTCTTCCTTTACGGTATGAAGGTCATGGGCGATGCGCTGGAGAAGAGCGCAGGTCGCCAGCTCAAAAACATTCTGGCAAAACTCACCTCCAATACCTTTAACGGCTTCTTGCTCGGTCTCGGTGTTACGCTGATCATTCAGTCTTCGTCTGCCACCACCGTTATGGTCGTCGGCTTCGTCAATGCAGGTATCATGACCTTGCATCAGGCAACCGGCGTAATCATGGGTGCAAACCTCGGTACCTCTGTGACCGCGTGGCTGCTGAGTACCACTGCGATCAAGGGCGGCGGATTTTTAGATTATCTTAAGCCGGACAGCTTTTCGATGCTGTTTGCTTTTATCGGTATTCTTTTGCTTATGTTCCAGAAGAACGCAAAGCGCAAGGACATCGGTCTTATTCTGTTAGGCTTTGCCGTGCTGATGTCGGGCATGGAGCTGATGTCCGGCTCTGTAGAGGGGCTCAAGCAGTCTGATGCGTTCAAGTCTGTATTGACCAAGTTCTCGAATCCCATTCTTGGTATTACCGTCGGTACGGTCTTTACGGCGATCATCCAGTCCTCGTCGGCTTCCGTCGGTATTCTGCAGGCATTTGCTCTGCAAGGGCTGGTATCGCAGGCAGTTGCGATACCCGTTATTATCGGCCAAAATATCGGTACCTGTGTCAGTGCTATGATCTCCTCGATCGGTGCGGGCAAAAACGCACGCCGTGCCGC
>CAYQBT010000015.1:9524-13970 GCA_964415775.1 uncultured Lachnospiraceae bacterium | reverse complement strand
AAATGTATTGCAAAAACTTCAAAAATATCATGTTGAATTTATTGCAGCACCTCTTGGTAGCAAGAAAAATAAAGAAGCATTTCTAGAAAATCAGTCGGCAGATTTGCCAGATATGACATCATGGAAACTTGGCACGCTTGAATATTTACAAAAGATGCAGAAATTGCATTCAGAAGCAAAAGCGCTTGATAATGCTTTGTTATTAAAAAACGAACTTTCTAATCTTACCCATGAGAGCGAAACTGTTACGCTGGAATCAGAACATTTTAGTGAGTATTTAAATAGTTCTAATCTGATTTTCAAACCTTCATTTTATATAGCAAAAGCATCCAGTATTCTTTTATTTGCCGCAGAGTACGATTTCAGTTTGCAAGATGGCATAAAGATCAATTTTTTAAAACGAGCAAAATGGTTTTTAAAATATGGAATAGTTAGTTCAAGGTTCCTAAAAGAACCAGCCGAAAAAGTTATTTCATATTGTTATAGTTTATATTACAAACGACGCGCGGAAGAGATCGCTAAGCGTATTGCTAAGATAGAAAAAGAACTTGCTAAATTTGATTTTCGTCAAAAATTAGAAGAATACTCTGAGTTGTCTGCGGTTCTTTTTAGAGCTAAACTTCAAGAAAAATTTGAAGGAATTAGTTCGCGTTATTTGTATAGTCAAGATGATTTGTGGAAACATTCCGAGCAGTTTGTTAAAGACTATCCCGTTGTGCTAAGTACTACATATTCACTTAGAGCAAGTTTGTCAAACCAATTTGTATATGACTATGTTATCATAGATGAGGCATCTCAAGTAGACTTAGCGACAGGAGCACTGGCGTTATCTTGTTCGAAAAAAGCGGTCGTTGTTGGTGATTTGAAACAACTGCCTAATGTTGTTGATAATGTGCAAAAAAATGCTACAGATGAGATATTTTCAAGGCACAGACTTCCGGAAGTATATCGATATTCAAACCATAGCTTACTTTCTTCGATTACTGAAATGTTTGATGAAGTTCCGCGAGTTTTACTTAAAGAGCATTATCGCTGTCATCCAGAGATTATTGGCTTTTGTAATCAACGCTTCTATAATAACGAATTGATTATTTTAACAGAGGCCAAGAAAGACCGACAACCAATGATGGTTTATAAAACTGTAGCTGGAAACCACGCTAGAGGGCATATAAATCAGCGGCAGATTGATGTAATAGTGAATGAGGTTATTCCGCAACAAAACTTGAATCTGAACGATGGCTCTGTTGGTATTGTTACACCGTACCGAGATCAAGCAGATGCTCTGCAAAGTGCATTTGCTGAAACAAGCGTAAAAGCGGATACTGCTGATAAATTTCAAGGGCAAGAGCGTAGCGTAATTATACTTTCAACCGTTGATAACCAGATTTCAGAATTTGCATCTGATCCCAATCGTTTGAATGTAGCGGTTTCTCGTGCTATTGATCAGTTTATAGTTGTAACCGATGGCAATGACAGCGATGATACTTCAAATATTCACGAACTTATAGGATATATTAAATACAATAATCATGAAGTCATTGATAGCCAAGTATATTCGGTTTTCGATTATTTGTATAAAAGTTATGCCCAAGAGCGTGAAAAGGTTCTCAAAAAATATGGACGTATTTCTGATGTGGAGAGTGAAAATCTAATGTATGCTATCATCTGTGATGTACTTGAAGAAGACCGCTTTTCAAAATATGGTGTGGTATCACACATTCCATTGCATATGATTCTTAATGATATGGAAAAACTTACTTCCGAAGAACTTAAATTTGCGAGTAATCATTTAACGCACGTAGATTTTATGATCTTTTCTAAACTTACACATCTACCAGTGCTTGTAGTTGAAGTAGATGGTTTTGCTTTTCATAAACAAAACGAGAAGCAACGACAGCGCGATATAACTAAAGACACTATTCTAGAAAAATATAACATTCCTGTGCTGCGACTGAGCACTGTGGAAAGTCAAGAAAAAGAACGATTGATTGAAGCGCTTTCAAAAACGATTGATTTATAATAAGTGTAAGCTGAAAAGTTTCATTGCGAATCAAAAACAAAGGAGTACATGTGGAAATTTGGGAACAACTTTATTTGAAAGCTAAAGAACAATACCATCCTGAAGAAGTATCGCCTTTTGTGTATGCACATCATGTGGTGTGCGCGCTCGAAAGCGAAAACGGCGAGATTTACACCGGTTTTTGCATCGAAAGCTGCAGCGGTGTACTCAATTTGTGTGCGGAAAGAGTTGCGGCATTAAATATGTATATGAATAGCGGTCAAACAGTCGTGAAAAGGCTGATAGCGTTCCGAGATAAGGCACCTTTCGGGGAAGGCAGCGGAATGCCGTGCGGCGCTTGCCGAGAATTTTTCATGCAGCTTGATCTCAAAAACAAGGATATGGAGATTATGGTTGATTTTGAGAAAAGGGAAGTCGTCACCTTGGAAAAGCTTCTTCCCGATTGGTGGGGAATGTATAGATATAATACGGAAAAGGAACAGGAAAGTTAAATATGTTACTATCTACACAAACAGACTATCTTGCGCGGAAGTTCGGTCACAAACGCGCGATTGAAATCATCGCAGATGCTGGTTTTGATGCGATCGACCTTACCATGTTTGAACTGAAGGGTGAGGATTCTCCGTTTTTGCGTGATGACTACAAAGCATATGCGGTCTCTCTGAAAAGAACCGCAGAGGACAGGGGACTCGTATTCAATCAGGCGCACGCTCCATTTCCGTCCTCCAAAATTGACGAAGCGTACAACGCAATGATGTTTGCGCGGATCGTACGCAGTATTGAGATTGCAGGTATTGTGGGCGCAAAGTGCATTGTGGTGCATCCGATGCATCATTTGCCGTATCTTGCAAATATGGAAGCGCTTAAATCGATGAATATGGAGTTTTATCGAAAGCTTGCGCCATATGCCAAGGCGGCGGGGGTGAAGATCGCGCTGGAAAATATGTGGCAGCGTGATGCGGAGACCAAGCAAATTGTTGTCAGTGCGTGTTCGAGGACAAAGGAATTTGCTGATTGGATCGATACGCTGGACGACGATTGTTTTACCGCTTGTCTGGATCTTGGACATAGCGGATTGTATGGTTTCGATGCTGCGGAACAGATTAAAGGGCTCGGAAAACGGCTTTGCGCGCTGCATGTGCATGACAATGACTATCAAAGTGATAGCCATACGGCGCCATACCTTGGAAAAATGCATTGGGACACCATTTGCGCGGCACTCTCGGAGATTGGGTACACAGGCGACCTGACACTCGAAGCGGACAATTTTTTCAATCCGTTCGGCGAGGCGCTCGCTCCGAGTGCGGCGAGATTTTTGCATGATATCGGCAGAGACCTGATACAAAGAATCGAAAAATAAAGAACAGCGGTAAGAAGTTTCTTACCGCTGTTCTTTATGTATTATTTCAGTTTCACATTTGTTCCGATTATAGGACAAAGAATGATATTCAAAAGGAACTCAACGACAAAGTTGATGCCGACAAGACCTGTGATCATATACAGCAAAATATTTGTGTCGCCCGCCCAGGTTTTCAGTATCTCCGGATAAAAAGCAAAGAGAAAGATGCAGAAGAATGCAGTATTTACAACCGGGGCAGTTGCGGCCGCGATCAGGATGCTCTTGGCCTTGTCAAACTTAGGCAGTTTTTGCAAGGCTTCATAAACCATTGCGGAAACAAGTCCTGCCAGAATACCTTTTGCAAAGCAGATAAACACGGTCATAAACGGTCTTGCGACAAACATCATGTAGGCACCGCCGTCAAATCCGGATACGGTAAAGATGGTGACTACCAAGCCGAACACCGCGCCTAAAACTGCGCCGGCTTTTTTGCCAAAATACACACCACCAAGAACGACCGGAATCAGCGTCAGCGTGATTTTGACGTACGGCATCGGGACAACCGTTGAAAGGACCTGCAGCACAGCGACCAGTGCTGCAAAGATTGCGATCTGCACCATGCGCAAGGTGCGTGCGTGGGAAGATAATTGATTCATATTTGACCTCCGTTATTTTGGGTCGCTGCCTTCCTGAAATATGAAAAGTGGTAAGACGCGACCGTAAATTTATAATATCGCCGTAGCTATATTATACAGTTTTGTGATTCTTCAGATACAAATTTGCAAGTCCGGAAAGCGTTAGCGTTTCCACGTAGGTAAATTTGTTTCTCAGGTAGGGAAGTACGAGAGGCGCAAGACCGCCGGTCGCGACTAACGAAAGTTTGTCGCCGGAATCTTTTATGGCAAGTTCCTCGCGGATATTGCGCACGAATCCGTCGATCATAAAGGCATTTCCGTTGATAATTCCGGAGCAGATCGAGCTTTTTGTATCCTTGCCAATCAAAGAAATGTCTGCATCCAGCACGGTATCGCCGATTTGTGCCGCGGAATCATATAACGCTTCTAAGGAAATCTTCAACCCGGGAACA
>CAYQBT010000015.1:5345-9514 GCA_964415775.1 uncultured Lachnospiraceae bacterium | reverse complement strand
TGTTAATTTTTTATCAACAACGGTAATGGTCGTCGCCGTACCCATGTCCAGTACAACCAGCGGCGCGTCGGTAAGCTCCAAAGCGGCGGAGACGTTGGAGACAATATCCGTGCCAAGTTGCTCGGGATTTTTGATTTGAATCCCAAATCCTGTGCGGATGCCGCTTGTGATGACAAACGGCGGCTTCCCGGAAATATTTTCAGCTGCACGGCACAATGCGTTCGTAAGGTTCGGCACAACAGAAGAAATAACCGCAGCGTCAATACGTGCAGAAGCGTCCGTACGGGATACATCGTAGATTTGATTGCGCGCAAGAAAATCTTTGATCAGAATCGTAAACTCATCGGATGAAGCATCACGCGCAGTAATTTTGAAGCGTGTAATCGGTACAGAGATATTCGATGCGGGCAAAGCAAACACACCGACTGAAATATTCGAATTTCCTATATCAATTGCCAAAAGCACCACACTCACCTCAAATCCACTGATTGTCCTGCCCCCAATTATACAAAATTTGCATTTTGTATAATTGGAGATAAAATTTCCCTTGCGTATAGTTTACTCTTCTTTTGAAAGTTTGTCAATGGTGTTGGATTGAGATTGGTATTTCTTTTTTGTAGCTTCCCCTCCGCGCAGATGCCTTTCGGATTTATTTTTCTCAAGAACTGCTTTTACTTTTTTGTATAATTGCCTGTTCGCATGATACAGTTTTTCCGTTACATCCTTGTGCACCGTGCTTTTGCTGACAGAAAACTTTTGTGCTGTGTCCCGGACGGTTGCGTTGTTCTCAATAATATACTCGCCAAGTATCTCACATCTCTCTTCGGAAGATAGGAATTCCATTTCATATGTACCGCTTTCATAGTATTTTGTTAAACTATATGAAATTTTCGTTATAATCATGCAATCTGTTGCAAAGTGTGTTATAATTAGATAAAAACAATTAGGGAGTCCTTCTTATGGAAAAGGAATATGAAAAATTTGCCGCTTCGGATCTGTTTGAAGGAATGACATCTATTCGTGCTGTTTTAAAAGCGATGGATGCCGGAATCAGCGATCGGCGAATTGTGGAAATTTTATACAGCGGCGAGCGATCAGCCGCGCGTGCAAAGGAACTCGGTTACCTATCCAAGGTTGCAGATCAGTATGGATTTACGGTAACGGAATTAACAGAGGAAGCTATTCAAGATTTAGCAATCGGTAACTCCCATGGAGGAATTTTAGCAAAGTGTACCCCGCGCACTATTCCGGAGCTTACTTCCCTACCGAATCACTTGTTGTCGGCGAACGGTTTTTATGTCATGCTGGACGGCATCGAGGATCCGTACAACTTCGGATATTCCCTGCGCTCTATTTATGCCGCCGGAGCGGACGGAATTATCCTCCCAAAGCGAAACTGGCTCACCGCCGCGGGCGTAGTATGCCGTGCCTCTGCCGGCGCATCCGAACTGTTTTCGCTGTATACCGCCGATCCGACCGAGGCGGTTGACTATTTTAAAAGAAACAACTATAAGGTGGTTTGCGCGAATAAACCGAATTCGGTTACCATTTATGAAGCGGACCTCAGGAAGCCGATTTTTTTGATCGTAGGCGGTGAAAAGCGAGGGATCCGGGCATCGGTGCTTGAGAAGGCGGATGAGGTCGTACGGATCGATTATGGGCGTGATTTTAGTGCTTCCCTTTCCGCGGCTTCTGCGTCTACTGTGATTGCCTATGAAATTTTTCGACAAAACAGATAAAAGGCTCTGCCAAAATGGCAGAGCCTTTCTCTGTAAACTACTTTTTACGGTTACATCCGCAATCGGTGTGCATTGCGCTGGAAAGCGATGGCGGATAGAATTCGTTTATGGGAAATGCCATGTTTCTGAAAAGACTGCAGGGGTCGTCATCCTCGCCGATGACGCATTCCTTGTCGGGAATGCAGTATTCTGCAACATTTACAAGATATTGCGCGGGGCGCTCGATACGAACGATCGAGAAAAATCCAAGCGCAACGTATAAGTGGCGTTCATCGCTGTCGCACAAGCTACCGCCTGCGCAAGCGCATACATTTTCGGGAATGGCATCGCATCCGCAAATGCAGCACGGTACGAAATTACACCTTGACGGTTCAACCACCTTGGTGCCAAGCACGACCGGCTCCGCAACTTCTACAGCTGCGATCGGCATATTCGTGGAAAAAGAGGCACCGTTATTCTCATTGCAACAGAAATCGTCGTTGATACCGCTGCGGAAAATGTTGACACAGCCTTCGCTGCCATACAGGATCACCTTTTTCTCGACAACAGCGATGCCGTCAAATTCTTGTGCTCTGCACATCGGGACACAGCCCTCAAAGGTGATTTTAACATAAAAACGAATCGTGATCTGATAAAAACCACGGTTGAATTGTACAGGATCTACGGTGATGCAGGTCCAGAGTATGTGCGCACACTTTGCTCTGACAGTATCGGTGCGATTAATGATTTCTTGACCGAACTCGGTAAGATATACCCGAACGTTTTCGAAGCAATCTTTATCACGGCAGGAATCAAGAACTCGGTAAGTATCTATGCAAACGGATTCTTTACCGCAGGAGATATTTGGCAAGGATCCGCCTGTGCAGGAACATCTGTTCTCAGCCATAATTCGTTCCTCCTTGAGTATTAGGCATTGGCCTTCGATACTATCATATGCCCATGTCAAGAAGATGTGAAAAAGCACCGAACGATACCGTTCGGTGCTTTTTAGAAAAATCAGAGATACTTTTTCAGTGCTTCGGGAGCATCCTCAACAGCGATCGAAGAAGTCATCACACAGTTGAAGCCGACCTTCTCAACCAGTGCTGCGGTTGCCTCAACAAAGTCAACGAAGTCGTTTACATTGTTGCCGCAAATCTTGAGAGCGGAATCCACAAACAGATCGGAAAGGTCGTGGTCACTTGCAGCAATACCTGCAATGAAACCGAAGAGCGAACGGGAACTGTCGATGTTATAAGCGTCAGCTTCTACCAGGCGAGCCTTATACTTTACATCATAGATCAACTTCTGACCTTTTTCTATACAAACGACGCTACCGTGGGAAGCCTGGGAAGCATCATTAACCATATCAATCAGTGTTTTGGTTTTGCCGGAGCCTTTGAGACCGAGAATCAGTTTCAGCATAGTCGTTTCCTCCAAGAAATAAGAATTGGGATGTCTACAACATTAATATACAACAAAATCGAGATAATTGCAAGAGGAAATTTGGCTATTTTTACTTTTTTATTGAATTACTGCATTCTTGCCTCGAGCGCTTCCCTTTCCTTTTCGTATCCTGCCTTGCCGAGAAGCGCAAACATATTCTTTTTATACGCCTCTACGCCGGGTTGATTGAAGGGATTTACGCCCAGCATATAGCCGGAAACCGCACAAGCAAGCTCGAAGAAATATACCAGATAGCCAAAGGAATATGCGGTGCGATCACTTACTTCAAGCACAATATTCGGAACGCCGCCGTCATTGTGTGCAAACAACGTGCCGAGCATGGCCGTGCTGTTGACAAAGTTCAGCTGCTTGCCTGCAAGGAAGTTCAGGCCGTCAACATTTTCGGCATCGAACGGAATTTCAACAGCCGCGCCGCTGTCCTTGAAGTCCAGAACCGTCTCAAACAGAACGCGCTCGCCTTCCTGAATGTACTGACCAAGCGAGTGCAGGTCGGTGGAGAAAATAACCGATGCGGGGAAAATACCCTTGTTGTCCTTGCCCTCGCTCTCGCCGTAGAGTTGTTTCCACCATTCGTTGAGCATCTGCTGGAAGGGCTCATAGCCGACCAGAATCTCAACATTTTTACCGCTTCTGTAGAGAAGATTACGGAGTGCCGCATAGCGGAAACAATCGTTTTCGGCATACGGTGCCGTGGTATACAGTGCACGCGCATCTGCCGCGCCCTGCATCATAGCATCCACATCAATACCGGCAACGGCGATCGGCAAAAGACCAACGGCTGTGAGCACGGAGTATCTGCCGCCGACATCATCCGGGACAACAAAGGTTTCATAGCCCATCTTGTCTGCAAAGTTTTTCAGCGTACCCTTTGCACGGTCGGTAGTAGCAAAGATTCTTTCTCTTGCGCCCTCAACACCGTATTTCTTTTCCAACAGTTCACGGAACACACGGAACGCAACCGCGGGCTCAGTGGTGGTACCGGAC
>CAYQBT010000015.1:0-5335 GCA_964415775.1 uncultured Lachnospiraceae bacterium | reverse complement strand
AAATATCCTTGCCCTCGCAAATTGCAAGAAGCTCGGAAAGCGCAGCCGAGCTGATACTGTTGCCGGCAAAGTAAATATCCGGAGTGTCTTTCTGCAGATTGTTATACAAGGGAGATTTTACAAACTCGATCGCTGCTCTTGCGCCAAGATAAGAGCCGCCGATACCGATCGCGATAAACACATCGCATGATTTCTTGATACGCTCTGCTGTAGCTTTGATGCGAACGAACTCTTCTTTGTCATAGTCTACAGGCAGATCAACCCAACCGAGAAAATCGTTGCCCGCACCGCTTCTCTCTGCCACGGTTTTGTATGCAGCAACAGCCTCGGCTTCGATCGCGCTGTAAGCATTTGGGTCGATAAAACTTTTTACAAATCTGTCATTTAACTTGATGCTCATTGTTGGATCCTCTCTTTGTATTTGTTGATTACTTTTATCATACTATATTTTTTAATATATTTCAACCAAAATTATTCACAAAACTTTTAACTAAGGCAAAAAGCTTTTGTGATTCTTGTAAACAGACCCCAAAACCCGATGGATAGGACATCTTCTGCTGCACGAATTTCGGAGCATCCGATTTCTTCGCCGTCATATTCGTATATGATTCTTCCAAGGCTCTCCCCTGCCCTAAGCGGACTATTCACAGACTCCGGCATTTCTACGCGTTTTGTAACTTTGGAAATTTTCTCTTTTTCAAGGACAGCGCCAAAAGCGTCGAAGGTCACTTTACAGGAATCAGCAGTGCCGCCCTTTACAGCGATCGGTTCAAGTTCTCCTGCCGGTACATTCCAAACGCCATAGTTGGCAAATCCAAAATCCAACAACTGTTTTGCTTCATTGTTGCGTACATCGCGAGTGGGCGCCGCCATGATTACTGCAATCAGCTGCATGTCATCCCGCTTTGCCGTTGCACTGATGCAAAACTTTGCCTTGGAGGTCGAGCCTGTTTTTAGTCCGTTTGCACCCGAGTAAAAACGGATCAAACGGTTGGTGTTGGTCAGACCGAATTCCCCATTGCGAATCGTGTCCATCCAAATCGAGCTGTATTTCAAAATTAATGTATGTTTCAGCAATTTGCGTGACATGATTGCAATATCTCTTGCGCTGATGACATGATTGGAAACGGTATCGTCTAACCCGTTTGTATTTTCAAAATTGGTATTCTCCATGCCGAGCGCTTTGGCACGTTCGTTCATTTGCGTGACAAAGGCTTCTTCACTGCCGCACAGAAATTCTGCGAGTGCGACAGCACAGTCATTTGCCGATGAAATTACAACGCATTTGATCATTTCTTCGACCGACATTTCCTCGCCCGGCTGCAAATATACCTGTGAACCGCCCATCGATGCCGCATTTTCGCTCACGGGAACCATATCTGTCAGCTTGATTTTTTCGCTATCGACTGCTTCCATGACCAGAAGCAGTGTCATGATCTTCGTTACCGAAGCGGGCGGCAAAGCTTCATCTGCGTTTTTTTCAAATAATACCCGACCGGTCGATGCCTCCATCAGAATTGCAGACCGACATTCGAGCGTTCCGGAAAATTCCGCGGCAGAAAGCATCGGTGCACAGCAGAGAAACAGAATAAGAACAAGCATAATGAACATACATATTTTTTTAGACATAACAATCTCCATTCCGCCGCCAAGCGGCGGCACAAATATTAAAATGAAATCCTTGGTTATGTATATTCGGTTTTCTCATAAACGATAACAAAAAAGAAACTGCTTTTTTAAAACAGTTTCTCTTCGATCTCGCGCCGCAAAATGGAGCAGGTTCCGATGTCCCGATGTGTACCCTTGATCAGCATAGATCCGCGTGCGGTACCCTCATATTGCATGCCGCATTTCCGCATCACCATCAGGCTGGCCTCGTTTCCGATGATGAATTTTGCTTCTATCCGGTTGAAATTCAACTTCTCAAATCCAAAGCGTATGATCGTCTGCGCGGCTTCGGTGGCATATCCGTTCCCCTGAAAGTCAGGATTTATAACATAGCCGATCTCCCCGATGTCATTGGAAACGTCAATGCGGGAAAAACCGCAGGTTCCGATCATTTTGTTGTCCTCATCTTTCAGGGTAACTGCCCAGTCATAAAACTCTCCCGTTTTATATTTACCGATCACAAAAGCAAGGTAATTCTTTGTGTATTCAATATCGGCATGGGGACTCCATGTCAGATATTCTGACGTTTCGGGCATACGTGCGTATTCATACATATCAAAAGCATCAAACATACGCATAGGACGAATAATCAAACGCTCGGTTTCAAAGGTCGGTATTTTGGAAAATACCTCGTATATATATTCTCTTTTCATAGGAACTCCTAAGGAATAACAATGTACCGTAAGAGTATAGCATAATTTTTTATTTATTACAAGAAAATTAAAAAAATATTTACATAACCGTATATTTAATGCTATAATATAATGTAAATTCACTATGAGGATGTATGTATGAATAAAACATTTGCTTTTATCGGCACCGGCAATATGGCATACGCCATTATCGGCGGTCTTGTAAACGATACTTCCGCCCTTGCGGTACCAAAAAATCAAATTATACTGTTTGATGCAAATCCTGCGCAGTATCAGAAGTTTGGTAACGGATTTGTGCTTGCTGAATCGATACAAGATGCCATGCGCGCGGATGTTATTGTACTTGCGGTCAAGCCGCAGAATTATGCGGATGTACTCTCTGAGATCAGCGGTACCGATCTTGCAGGTAAAATCATCATTTCTATTGCCGCAGGAATTTCCACCGCCTATATCGAAAGCAGGCTTGGGCCCTGTGCGGTTGTCCGCACCATGCCGAACACTCCCCTGCTCATTGGAAAAGGCGTAACGGCGATTTGCGCTAACGCAAACGTCTCAGACGAGGATTTTGCATTTGTTGAGCAGATCTTTGCGTCCAGCGGAACAACGATCCGCCTTGCGGAGAGGGATATGAACAAGATCTGCGCCGCTACCGGCTCCTCGCCTGCGTATGTTTTCTTAATGATCAAAGCGATTTGCGAAGGCGCGGTCAAGCAGGATATTCTTTGCGATGATATGCGCACCGCCGTCTGCAATATGGTGATCGGCAGTGCTACTCTTGCGCGCGAAAGCGATAAGAGCCTGGATGAATTGATCCGTATGGTGACATCTCCTAAAGGCACGACAGAACAGGCTCTGCGCGTATTGCACGAAGCAGAGTTTGAAAAAACGGTTATAGAAGCGATGGACGCATGCACTAAGCGCGCAGATGAGCTTGCGCTCAGCTGATGCATAGACTTTTTCTTTCCGCCATATATTTCTTATAAGAAAAACGCGGAGAGGGAGATGTAAATGACGGGAAATACGGGGTACTTTCAGGTATCCGACAGACCGAAAATCAAACTGCGCACCCCGCAGTTTATCTATGCCAGAATGCTATTTGTGTATACCTTGCTGTATACGCTCGCATTTGCGTTTGGGTGTTTGCTGTTTCATATGCTGGAGGTCAAGGAAAGTGCGGCGATCAATTCTAAAATTGCGGCGTACTTTTCGGCGGATTTTTCAAACTGCCATGATATTTTTGACTACACCACCCGACTGATTACATACAGCAAGCAGGATCTTTCCAACATCTGTATCGTTTTTACTGCCGGTTTTACGATGCTTGCCGGAGTGGTTGTTTCGGCGGTACTGCTCTTTCGCGGCTTTTCGATAGGGTTTTCGATCAGCTATCTTTCCTATGCGCTTCGAAGTGAAACGATAAAACTCGAGCATCCGGTTGCGTCGCTTGTTCTTTTTTCGGTGCTGTGTGCCATAGGCGCGGCGATTTTGATTCATACCGGGGTAAAAACCACATGCTTTGCGGACGAGTTTAAGGCACTTGGCGGTCGTCCGCGCAAAATTATACGTTCAAAAGCGTTATATTCACAGATTTTTCGTTTGTTGATCGCTTTTGGAGCAATGTTGATATTGAATTTGATACGATGCGTTTTATAATACGCATGGAGGAAGTTTATGAGTGAAAGAAAATTCAAACTGTTTGATTTTAACAAGGACGGAAAAGGCGTCGGCAAAAATGATGTGGACGGACCTCCCAATCTTGCGACATTTTTTAAGAAGTATAAGCGCAAATTCAGCCGTCTGCTCAGCGTGAATATTTTTATGGTTCTGGGAAATTTCCCGTTGTTTTTTGCCGGATTTGCTATGGCAGGATACGGCGCAATTGAAAGCACTGTGCAGGCGAATCCCATTTTTCATGCCATTCGTACCGTGTCGATGTTTGACGGCTCACCCGTTACCGATGCGTTGCATTCGGTTTACGGCATGCAAGCACCGCTGACAGTCAATACGACTGTAACATACGTTTTATACGCATTGTCCCTTTTAACGTTGCTTACCTTTGGTCTCACAAATGTTGGTACAACCTACATTTTGCGTAATTTGATCAAGGGCGATCCCGTGTTTATGTGGTCGGACTTCTGGTATGCTATAAAACGCAACTGGAAACAAGGTATTCTCCTTGGCATCATCGATTGCATCGCTTGTTTCCTGTTTGTCTTTAATGTGGGCTTTTATTTCAATAACCTCAGTGGCACTTTCTTAAACGGTATTCTCTTCTATATCTCGCTGGCCATGTTGATTCTTTACTTCTTCATGCGCTTCTATATGTATATTCTTACTGTGACGTTTGATCTCTCGCTCTTTAAGATCTTAAAGAACTCCCTGATTTTCGCTATTATCGGCTTTAAGCGTAATTTTATGGCGACACTCGGCATTCTGGTGCTGATTGCGCTTAACCTCGTTGTGTTCTTCTATATCCCTTCTCTTGGCATTGTTTTGCCTATGGTCATCACACTTTCAAACGGTGCGTTCATGTCCACATATGCGGCTTGGTTCAAGATCAAGGAGATTATGATTGATCCTTACGAAGAAAAGCACGAAGAACCAAGCGAACCGCCGATTGCAACCGATGATGTAACGTTATAATATTATATGCTACAAAAGATTTATGCCAAAAGCGAATTGCAATTCTCTTTGATTTGGATTGCGATATATGTTGTTTTATTAAGCACCGCAGATAATCTTTCGGAATGGATAGGCATATCCAAGATCGTGACCGCACCGCTGTGTATTGTTTTAACAGTGCTTATATATGTATGGATTCGCAAAAATGATTTGTCGCAAAAGTATGGTTTGCGCAGGTTTAAAGGTAGTGCTAAACAGTATTTGTACTTTATACCCCTCATGCTATTGTGTTCCACAAATGTATGGTGGGGTGTCAAGCTGCACCTCACTGTGCCGGAGACGATTCTATATATCATTAGTATGTTGTGCATTGGCTTTTTGGAAGAAGTCAT
>CAYQBT010000014.1:8570-14077 GCA_964415775.1 uncultured Lachnospiraceae bacterium | reverse complement strand
GACGCAGGAGCGCGGGGTCGAGAATGTCTGCACGGTTGGTTGCCGCGATCACGATGATGCCGCTGGCATTGCCAAAGCCGTCCATTTCCACCAACAGCTGGTTGAGCGTCTGCTCACGCTCATCGTGTCCGCCGCCGAGTCCCGTGCCGCGCTGTCTGCCCACTGCATCGATCTCGTCAATGAATACGATGGATGCGGGGTGGCGGCGTGCGGTCTCAAACAGGTCGCGCACACGCGATGCGCCGACACCGACATACATTTCCACAAAGTCGGAGCCGGAGATCGAGTAAAAGGGTACATTGGCTTCGCCTGCAACTGCTTTTGCGAGCAGGGTCTTACCCGTGCCGGGAGGGCCCATGAGGAGCACGCCGTGCGGGATCTTTGCGCCAAGCTTTTCAAACTCTTTGGGGTTTTTGAGAAACTCGACGACCTCCTCAAGCTCTTCCTTTTCTTCATCGGCGCCTGCCACATCGGCAAAGGTGATGCGTTTTTTCTCATCGCTTCCCATCTTGACGCGCGCACGGCCAAAGCTTGCCATTCTGCCGCCCTGTCCGCTCATCTGGCGGAACATATAGATGTAGATCACGATTGCCAGGATCGCCAAGATCAGATATGGCAGGAAGGTTACCCACATAGGGAAGCTTGCCGGCGCTTTCAGATCGTATTCTTCCAGAACACCGCTTTCGATCTGTGCATCGAACAGATCCTGATTCTGTGTCATAAAATAGCCTGCGTCACGCAGGGTATAGGAGATCTGCTTGTTGATCGCTTTCCCGTTCGGGAGAACGGTCTCCTCGTGCAAGGTCAGAATCAGCTCGTTGTCGGCTGTGATCACAAAGCTCTTGACCTTTTCATTTGTGAAGTGCTCTAAGATGTCGCTGTATTGCAGTTTGTCATCGCTCTCAAACAGATTGGTGAAGTTGGAGGCGATCAGGACGATCACCGCGATCACGGCAACGTAAGAGAGAATGACTTTAACGTTTTTGTTCATGAAGTAATAACCAAGCCTTTCCGCACGGAGATAGGGGTGCTGTTAGTATAGTGTAACCACATTATTTCGGGAATATTGCGGTTTTCTTTCGGTCGTTATTTTTGATATACCTCGGGTTTCAGGACGCCGATGTAGGGGAGTGCGCGGTACATCTCGTCATAGTCGAGACCAAATCCGACCACGAACTCGTCGGGAACTTCTACACCGCAGTAATCGGGCGTGAACTCCACCTCGCGGCGGGAGGGTTTATCGAGAAGGGTGCAGGTGCGAACGCTTTTTGCGCCCTTTTGCTTTAAGTATTCGCAGAGGTAGGACAGCGTGCGTCCGCTGTCGATGATGTCCTCCACAACGATGATATCACATTCCTCGATGTTCTCTCTCTGCCAGTCGAGAATGATCTTGACCGAACCGCTGGACTTTGTACCGCTGCCGTAGGAGGATACCTTCATCAGCTCGATCTCGGGATTGCTCTTGATCTTCTTCATCAGATCTGCCAAAAAGGGTACGGAGCCTTTGAGGATGCCGAGCAGCACGAGATGCTCGCTCTTGCCCGCGTAGTCGCGGTCGATCTCCTCGGCAATGCGCGCGGTGGCTTCCTCAATTTCCTGTTCGGTGACTAAAACTTTCAAAATGTCCTTGTTCATGGCTTTGTTCGCTTACAGCGTCTCCTTTGTTGTGATAAAAATACAGGGTCCGTCGCCCGCCTTGCAAAATGCCCGGTCGGCGATAGCGGGGAGATTGGTATACAGAATGGTATCGTCGGCGCAGAGGAAGAATAATTTTGCTTTTTGCGCCTCGGTATATTTTTTGTCGGCGATCATGCGCTTCAGCTTGTGCGTTTTTCCGAACACGGTGATCGTGTCCCCACCGAGGCGACTGCGCACGGTCAGCTTTCCGCAAAGCGCATCTTCGCGCAAGGGGATAGCATCTGCCGTTTTTTCTTTTGTGAGCAACAGAACTCTGCCATCGGGAAGCGTGACCGCCTTGCCGACCTCAATGGGCAGGCAGAAGTCCTCTTTTGCAGGCAGTGTGCGTACGAATCGAAGCATGCCGCGCTCGCACAGCGCAAAGCTGTCGGGCAGAGAAAGCTTGAAATTTTCCTTGCCGAGGCGGATCTGCGTGCAGATCGCATCCGTATGCGTTTCGGCAAGGTTCAGAAATCCATGATCAGTATACAGCATTTTTACGATGCGTGAAAGCATGGAAAGGTGAATGTTTTGTGCGTTTTTGGTGTACAAGGCACCGTCCTGCACCAGTGTTTCATACAGGGCGCGCGCCTCGCTGTCGAGGTATTCGGCATCCCGCTCTACCAGCGCCGCAGTACGCACCATGCTGTCCGCGTATCCCGCAGAGATCGCGGCAAGCTCGGGCAATACCTTGTGGCGCACACGGTTGCGGCTGTATGCCGTGTCGGCGTTTGTGCTGTCGGTGACAAACGAAAGGCTGTTTTCCTTATTATATGCAAGGATCTCGTCGCGGCTGACGGTGAGTAGCGGACGGATAATTTTGCCGCGCTGTCTTGGGATCGAGCAGAGCCCCGAAAGTCCGCTGCCGCGCACAAGGTTCAGCAGCATGGTCTCGCAGAAATCATCTTTATTATGTGCGGTTGCGATATAGGAAAGTGTATCGTTTGCTTCGAGGATGCCGTCAAAAAGGGTATACCGCACGTCGCGTGCTGCTTCTTCGATGCTTTTTCTGTGGCGCTTGGCGAGGGCTGCAACGTCTACTGTGCTTGCAAAGTGGTATAAACCGTATTTTGCGGCAAGATGCTTGCAAAATTCCGCATCGCGGTCACTTTCCGCACCGCGCAAACTATGGTTGACATGCAGTGTCGCAATTTCGTATGGGAAAAGGCCCGTTTCCTTTGCCGCGAGAAAGAGATGTAGCAGACACACCGAGTCTGCCCCGCCCGAAAGCGCGACAAGCACGCCGCCGCTCGGCGCGATTTTGCGCAGTGCGGCGAGAAATTTTGTCTTGGCTGTTTCCATAGCGGCTCCTTGTGTGCTGGTTTACAGATCCATTTCGTTGTCGATCGTGCGGAACTTGGTGTACTGACCGATCCAGCCGACCTTGATCTCGCCCGTACCGCCGTGGCGGTTCTTGGCGATCAGGATGGACGCGGTGTTTGCCGCCTGCTCCTCTTCGCCTGCGGGACGGTCGGTCTTATAGTATTCGTCACGGTAAATGAACATGACAACGTCTGCGTCCTGCTCGATCGCACCCGAGTCACGCAGGTCGGAAAGCATCGGCTTTTTATCGGTTCTCGACTCGGGACCACGGGAAAGCTGTGCACAGCAGATGATCGGCACGTTCAATTCTTTTGCCATGATCTTTAAGTTACGCGAGATGTCTGCAACCTCCTGCACGCGGTTGTCGATCTTGCGGTCGGAATTCATCAGCTGCAGGTAGTCGATGATGACAAGCCCGAGGTTCTTGACGCGTCGAAGCTTAGCTTTCATGCCCGTGATGGTCTGCCCCGTGGTGTCGTCAATGAGCATGTCGCACTCGGCAAGCTCGCTTGCGGCGTGCGCAAGCTTTGTCCAGTCCTCTTCGGAAAGGTTACCGCCGCGCAGGGCGTTGCTCTCGACCATCGCTTCGCTGGAGAGGATTCTCTGCACGAGCTGGTCTGCCGACATTTCAAGCGAGAAGATAGCAACCGCTTTGCGCGTGGTTTTTGCCACATTGGTGCCGATGTTCAGACAGAAGGACGTCTTACCCATACCGGGACGCGCGCCGACCAGCACGAGGTCGCTTTCTCCCATGCCGACAAGGACACGGTCAATGCCCGAAAAGCCGGTTGCCGTACCCTTGAGTGCGCTCTTATCCTTGGAGATCAGCTCGAGATGCGCGTATACGCGCGTCAGGATGTCGCTGATCTTTTCAAAATTCTTGCTTTCGCGCTTTTCTGCGATGGCAAAGATGCGTTGCTCTGCGGCATCCAGCATATGCTCGACCTCGCCGACCTCGCTGTATGCTTCGCCCGAGATGTCGTCACACGCGGTGATCAGACTGCGCAGCGTGCTCTTGTCCTTGACGATCTTGGCATAGTCGAGGATGTTTGCCGCTGTGGGAACGGTTTTTGCAACGATCTTGATATATTCGGTTCCGCCTGCCTTGTCGTACACGCCGTCGCGCACCAGCGCGTCGATCAGCGTGACCGGATCGATCTCCCTGTTCTTTTTGTAGAGCTCCTTCATCGTTTCAAAGATGTTTTTGTGCTCCTCCAGATAGAAATCGTCGGCGGTGATCATCCCTGCGATCTTGTCAAAGCTGTCGGGGCTGATCAGTATAGATCCGAGCACCGATTGCTCTGCATCGATCGACACGGGCATTTTTCTGGTGAAATCGCCGTTCAAAGCTATTCTCCTTAATACTTTTATTTCTTTCGATTATTTCTCGGTAACGATCAGATTGATTTTGCCCTTTTTCACTTCAAAACCAAGGTTTTGAAGTGATGCGGACGCAAGTCTCGCGACTCGCTCGGCCGCTCGCGTCCGTTAAGGAGTTTGAAAGTCGGCGCATGTCCGCCTTTCAAACAAGAGTTGGGGTTTGAATTATTTCTCGGTAACGATCAGATTGATCTTGCCCTGGATCTCGCTGCCGTACAGCTTGACGGGGATCTCAAACTTGCCGTATGCCTTGATGGGGGTATCCAGCACGATCTTGCGCTTGTCGATGTCGATACCGCTTGTGCTCTTCAGCGCGTCTGCAACATGCTGGGAGGTGATGCTGCCGTACAGACGGCCGTCTGCACCGTGCGAGACCTCGATCTTGCACAGAATGCCCTCGAGCTTTGCGGCAAGTGCCTTTGCCTCTGCCTTATCGACCTCGATCTTGTGCAGTCTTGCGGCTTCTTTATTCTTCAGGTCGTTGAGCGAACCCGCGTCTGCGACCTTGGCAAGTCCCTTGGGAATCAGAAAATTGCGTGCAAAGCCGTCGGAAACGTCTACGACTGCGCCTGCCTTGCCGCTACCCTTTACATCCTTGAGTAGAATCACTTTCATTTGTATGTCCTCGCTTTTTTTAGATTACTGTTGTTATTTCTTTGCGGAATTGTTCTCTTCCAGATACTCGTCGATCGCCGCCTTGAGCTGCTCCAAAACGGCTACCATCGGATCTGCGGATTTTGCGCCCGCACTGTCAAGATGTCCGCCGCCGCCCATTTTTTCTAAGATCAGCTGTACGCTGACCGAGGCGTTGGAGCGCGCCGAAATGTGCGTCTCGCCGCCGATGCGGATGAGGGCAAATGCCGCGTCCACACCCTTGATGGAGAGCAGGTTTTCCGCCGCCTTTGCCGCGGCAATGCGGTCGATCGATTCGCCCTCGGCTTCATCCTTGGCGATCGCAAAGCGGTTTTTGTAAATGACGAGATCCGAAAGGATCTTGGATTGCTTTTTGAACTCGCCGAACTCGCTCTTCAGCTCCTTGGCGGATTCATAGATGCTTGCACCAGCGCTGCGCAGGTAGATCGCGGCATTAAAGGTGCGCGTACCCGTGGAGTTGGTGAACTGCTTGA
>CAYQBT010000014.1:0-8560 GCA_964415775.1 uncultured Lachnospiraceae bacterium | reverse complement strand
AGAAGAATACCGCCGAGCAGGGCATCTGCCTCCTCCTTGAGAAGCTGTCCCTCGCCGATCGATTGCTCTAAGATCTCGGCGACAAGCTCGGACGCACTGGAAGCGGAGGGCTCGATGTATTCTGCCAGCCAATCGCGCTTTCTCTGCGAGTCGGTTTTACGGTGGTGGTCGATGTTGACACCGTCGTTTACGGCAAGTGCCAGCGCGCTCGACAGCATATGGTCAATGTTGTTGACATCCACCACGGTGAGCAGCGTGTCCGAACGGATGAGATCCTGTGCCTCGTATTCGTCTACGAATACGTCGGCATATTCGGGCAGCTTTGCAAACTTTTTCATGAAGTTTTGCGTATTGCGGTCATTTTTGTCCACCACGATGTAGGGCTTGACATAGCAGTACATCGCAAGGCGGGCAATACCTGCCGAAGCGCCAAAACAGTCCTGATCGGCGCCCTTGTGTCCCATGATGATGACGTTGGATGCGCGTGCGATGCGTGTGACAAGCTCGCCCGAGCGCACCTTTGCGGCTACGCTGGAGCGCTTCTGTACGGGTCGGGTGTTGCCGCCGTAGAACTCCATCGTGCCCTCGGATTTATAGGCAACCTGGTCGCCGCCGCGTGCAAGCGCCATGTTGAGTGCCTCGCGTGCACCCGCTTCGCGGTCGGTGAGCGTTTCGCCTACATCGGTGATACCGATCGAGACCGTGATGGGCAGACCGAGGTCGCCCACGCGGATTTCGCGCACCTTGTCGAGAATGTCAAAGTTGTTCTTGCGGCACTTGGTGAGTCCCTCGCGGTTCATCAGCAGGATGTATTTGTTGCGGTCGTACTCGCGTAAGATCGCGTGCAGAGATGCCGCAAAGTCACGTAAGATTCCCGAAACATCGTTGACCTCGGTGCGGTAGTCGTCCAGCCCGTGGCGGGAAAGCTCATCCAGATTGTCGATGAGGATATAGCCGACCACGCTGCGCTCGCTCTCGACTCTCGCGGCGAGGGCATCCACCTCGGTGCAGTCGTCAAAGACGAGGAACCAGTAGCTTTTTTCATCGGTCTTGAAGCTGAACGGGGAGATGCGGTATCGGCGCTCGCAAAGCTCAGCGGAGATCTCCTGCTCCTCGGCGAGTGCTTCCAGATCGACTGTGGAAATGGTGTCGATCGAGACGCCCATGACCGAGCCGATCATTTCGGTTGCCGAGCCGAAGGCACGGTTGCGCCAGATGATCTTGCCGCTCATATCGCAGATGACCATGGGGTGCTGCATTTTGACCACGATCTCCAGCATGATCTGCCCGAGGCTGCGACCGAACTTTTCTTCGGCACTGCCGCTCTTACGGTGCAGGAACAGTGAGAATACGGCACTCGCGGCAAGCATAAAGAACAGGGCGATCCCAAACGCGGTGGGCGCGGGAAGCTCTTTTTTCAGTAATACGAGAAAGGTCAGCAGAGAGAGGATCCCGATCGCAAGGGAGCCGATCATCGCAAGTCTGCCGCTTTCTCTCGGTTTGTTTTTATTTTTCATAATTGTCCCTTCTTGTCTCTCTTTCAAAACAGTACAGACTATTACCCCTATTTTATAAATTATATTATATCAAATAGAAAACTAAAAGTAAATAGGGAAAAAGAAAAATGCCGCAAGCGCGTTGTCGATAGGAACAACGCGCGGTGATATGCACTCTGCGAGTGCGTGATATTCGCCCGTCGGCGAATGATAAGCCTTCGGCATGTGATATGTTTTCTTAACGGAAAACGTTATGGAAAAAAGTCGTCTCATCGAGACGACTTTTTATCTTTTATTTTACGATAACGTCAGCAACGTCGATAGATTTGTGATATTGCCGGCGCCCATGGTGAGGATAATGTCCCCGCTCTTAGCGGTTGCTTTCAGGTAGTCGGCGATCTTTTCAAAGCTGTCAAAATAGAGCGCGTGCTCGCCGATATCCTTTGCAAGCTGTTCGCTTGAAACGCCGAGCGTATCGGTCTCGCGCGCGGCATAAATGTCCGCAAGGATCGGCAGATCCGCAAGGCGGAGTGCCTCGACAAAGTCGGTATACAGCCCCTTGGTGCGCGAGTAGGTGTGCGGCTGGTAGACGCAGATCGTGCGCGAAAAGCCCATTTGCTTTACGGTACGCAGAGTCGCCGTGATCTCGGTCGGGTGATGTGCATAGTCGTCATAGACCTTTGCGCCATGCAGCGTGCCCTTGTACTCGAGGCGGCGTTTTGCACCCTTGAAGTTCGCAAGTCCTTTGGCGATGCATCTGGACGGCAGTCCGCACAGGATCGCGCACGCGGCAGCCGCGAGCGCGTTGTAGACATTGTGCTCGCCCGAAACCGAGAGACGAACATGCTTTTTCATGCTGCCGTGGCAGAGATCAAAGGAGGCAACGCCGCCGGCATAGGAGATGTTTTTTGCCATGATGTCGGCTTCCTTCTTCACACCGAAGGTGAGGGTACTGCCCGTAAAGCCTTTTGCCATGTCCATGACGTTCTCATCATCGGCGTTCAGCACCGCGCATCCGCAGCCGAGCGTTTTTTCGATATACGCGCGGAAGGAGCGCTTGACGTGCGCAAGATCCTTGAAATAGTCCACGTGGTCGAGCTCAATGTTGAGCACCACGGCGACGGTGGGATAAAAATCGAGGAAGGAATCCATATATTCGCAGGATTCAAAGACGAAATTCTCCTTGCCGCCGAGGCGGTATGCTCCCGAAATGGAAGAAAGCTCAGCACCTGAAATGACCGTGGGATCGGCATCTGCCGCCAAAAAGACCTCGGTGGTCATCGAGGTGGCGGTGGATTTGCCGTGCATGCCCGAAAGTCCCACGCGGTGGGTGTAGCCGCGCATGAGGTAGCCGAGATAGTCTGCACGCGAGATGACGGGGAGACCCTCTTTTCTTGCGCGGACAAGCTCGGGTGTGTCCTCGCTGACGGCAACGGTGTAGACCAGCGCGTCATAGCCGTCCAGTTGCTCGCGCCGATGCCCGATAAAGACCTCGATCCCCTCAGCTGCAAGCCGTTCGGTCAGGGGAGAGGATGCGCGGTCAGAGCCGCCGACCTTAAAGCCGGCGAGCGCGGTCGCGTGTGCGAGAGAGGACATGGTTATACCGCCGATGCCGAGAAAGTAGACCGCTTTTTTGCCGCTGAGTCTGCGCGCGATCTCCTCTGCACCGAAGTGTGTATTCTGAATTGCCATTGTGAAAAAACACCTCGTTTTTCTATCAGTATATGAATAAAAGGCATCTGCAAGTCACATAATTTTACCAGCCGGGGCCGCGGCGATAGCCGAGGCAGCCGAGAGGCAGGAAAGGAATATCAAAACTATGGAAATCACAGATGTAAAAATCAGAAGAACCTTTGAGACAGCACCGCTGAAGGCGGTTGCCTCGGTTACCTTTGACGGACAGTTTGCCGTGCATGACATCAAGGTCATCAGCACGGAGGAAAAGCTTTTTATCGTCATGCCGAGCCGTAAAAACAGCGACGGCACCTACCGCGATATTGCCCACCCGATCAATTCGCCCTTTCGCGGGGAACTGGAAAATGCGGTTTTAGAGGCATACGCGATAGCGGAAAAAGAGAACAGCGTATCGCTGTAAGGCTACGCCTCCAGCAACGATTGCATATAGGCGCGCAGCTCCTCTTTTGCCTGCGGTGAAAGCTGCTCGTATAAAGAGAGCAGCGCCTGTATTTCGCCCTTGGCTCCTCCGAGCAGTTTTGCCGTGCTTATGCCGAAATATTCGGCAATACGTTCAATTTTATCTACGGACGGCGAGGAATTTCCGTGCTCCAGATCGTAAATAAAATTGCGGTTGATACGGCACGCCTCCAGCGTCTCTTTGACCGTGACGCCCCGCTCTTTTGCCAGCGTGCGGATGCTTTCTGCAATTTCTTTGTTGCTTTGCGGCATAAAACACTCCATTCTGCCACATATAGTGTCGAAAAATGACGAAATATTTTTCGTCTTTTTCTATTGACATACAGAAAAATCTGTGCTACCATAGGAGTACAGAAATTTCTGTGGATATGGCGGTTCTGTTTCCCTGACTGCAGTATAACACAGAAATTTCAGGATTACAAGTAGTATTTTAAGGAGGCTGCAGATGGATTTTTTTGACAATGGTATTGCAAACGGCGGTATGCGCATGAGCCGTTTGCAGCTCAGATACCGTATTGAGGATCTGTACGGGAAGATAGACGATGAAAATGAGAAAAAAGAGGAACTGCTCAGCGAGCTTTCACGCGTAGAACGCGCGATCGAGCGCTGGAAGGAGCTGCTCCGCGATATGGAGGCATTGCTCGGATGAGCGAGCCGATCACAAAGGAGCGGCTTTCCCGTCTGCATGTTCTGCGGCGGGAGGTCACACGGACCAAGAGGCGGCTTGCCGATCTGAAGGCGCTGTGCGAGGGGGAGGTATGCGACAAAAAAAGTGCGCTTGCCTACGCACGGGTAAAAACCGCGCTGGAGCGGTATCTTGGAGAGATGCTTACCGAGCAGGCGGAGCTGCTCGGGTACATACAGGCGATCGAGGATGCGAGTGTGCGGGAGCTGTTTATGCTACGGTATTATGACGGCATCCGCCCCTGGCAGAAGGTGGCATTCCTTGCTGGCGAGCATGACGAATCCTATGTTCGCCGCAAGCATGATACCTATCTGCGAAAGATGTTGCGTGCAGATCGCAAGTCTGCATCGGCGACGCAAAATGCATGAAAAATCGGCTGTCCGACGGACAGCCGATTTTTTTGTTTTACAGTTCGATGAGGTTGTATACGCCGATCGCATCTGCGATTTTTTCCTCGCGGGTATGGCAGGTGAGCACGAGCGACTGGGTATCCTCGGCGGCAAGCGCCATCAGGATGCGTAGCATCTGCTTCGTGCGGTGATCGTCGGTATGGGCGAAGCTTTCGTCCAGGATCAGCGGCAGCTTTTCCTCCTTGCAAAGCAGGTCGGCAAGGGCAAGGCGCAGGGCAAAATATGCGCTCTCGCGCGTGCCTTTCGAGAGGTAGGCGGCGTCGTGTGCACCGCCGTCTGCAAGGTAGGTGAGCGTGATCGAGCCGTCCACGCCAAGCTCGCTGTATTTGCCGTCGGTCATTACCTGCATCAGCTTGCCCGCATATTCGGCAAGGCGGGGGGATACGCGAGTGCGGAGCCCCGCCGATGCGTTTTCGATCGAGCGCATGGCGAGCTCGGCGGCGGCATATTTTGCCTTTGCCGCGCGTTCCTTTTTGCAGAGTGCATCCAGCGCCGCGCGTAGGATCGCGGGGTTTTCCACCGTGGCATGCAGGGCGGCAAGCGATTTTTCAAGATCGCCGCGCTTGATCTCGAGTGCAGAGATCGCATTTTCGCAGAAATCACGCTTGCGGCTGTATTCGGTGATGTCCAGCTTTTCAAATACTGAGAGATCGCCCACGGCACTGAGCGTTTTTTCTACCGTTTCGCGGTCGTACGCCGCCGTTTCGGCACGAAGCTGCTTTTTGCGGTCAGCCAGCAGTGCCGCCTTGGAGGCAAGCGACTCGCTGTCGGTAATATACCGCTCCACCGCGGCAAAAAGGGCATCGGGATCGGTTCCGTCTCCGTGCAGGCGCGCCGCCTCCTTGTGCAGCGTTTCTTTCAGCGCGGCAAGGCGCGCTTTCTCGCCCGCAAGCAGAGCGGCGGCCGCGCTTTCCTCCTCGCGTGCCTTGGCAAGCTCTTCTTTCTTCAGCGCTTCGCGCTCTTCGGTCTCGCGCACCTTTTCGAGCAGTGCATACGCGCTCGTCACACCAAAGGTGGTGAGCAGGCGGTTCGCTTTCTTCTTTTGCAGGATGCCGAAAACGAGCAACAGGATGCCGCCGAGGGCGATTCCCGCCGCCGCGGCATATAAAACCGTTTCCAGGCGCATCAGGTATACCGCGCAGCCAAACGCGGCAGATGCAAGCAAAAGGAAAATTCCGAATGCAACGAGCAGCTTGGTCCGTTTTTCCGCGCCTGCGATCTTTGCCGCGCTCTTTTCAAGCGCCCTTGTATCGGTGCTTTCGGTTACGGCAACCTCTGCAGCCGCGCGTGCGCACGCCGCATTTTCAGCATGGTCGCGCACCGTGTGCACCTGCAGCTCGGCATCGCGCACCTGCTCGGCAGTCTGGCGCAGTCTGCCGAGGTATTCGCCGTCGGGGGCAAAGCCGTCAAAGGTCGTTTCGAGCGCCGCCGATTCCTCGGCAAGCGCATTTTCCTCCGCGATCGTCTCGTCCAGGCGGGTAAAGCGGGTGAAGGCAATATAGTTGTCGTACAGTTCGCAAAGTTTTCTTGCACGGGTGTATTCGGTTTTGTTATCGGCAATGCGGCGGTTGGTTTCGAGCAGACTGCCTTCCTTGGCGATGATCTCGCTGTTGTCCGACAGTGCCTTCTGCAGGCGCCCCTCCAGCGCTTCGCGCTCCTGCTCAAGATCGCAGAGCAGACCGCCCTTGCCGTTTTTATACCGCAGGCTTACGCGCAGGGCATCCAGCTTTTTGAGTGCCTTGTCGGTACTGACCGTTTCGTCAGCGGAGAAGAGCAGATTTTCGATCGCCGTACCGAGGTCGGCACCGCCCGTATAGGCTTCGCCCTCCTGCGAGATGTAGGCGATCTTTTTGAACACGGCTTCGGGAATACCAAGCAGGGCATCGCCCGCGTTCTCGCCCTTGAAGACCTGCGTTTTTTTATCGAGGTCGCTGACGGTAAGGCTCTCGCGGAAGCCGCCTTGCGTCTGGTGGACGGTACGGTCGATGCGGTAGCGTCCGGCGGCGGTTTTCAGCTCCATGTAGCCGCCGAAGGCGGTGTCGCCGAAGGAGAGAAAGCGCTGGCGCTCGGGAATCGTGCCGTCAAGACCGCGTGCCGCCGCGCCGTACAGCATAAATTTGATAAACTCCGCAAGCGTGCTCTTGCCGCTTTCGTTATCGCCGCGCAGGATGTTGACACCTGCCGAGAACGTAAGCGTCAGATCGCGCTTTCCCATGAAGGAGTCGATATGTATTTTTTCAATTCTCATGCCGATCCTCCTTACTCTGTAATGTTTCTGCCCTCGAGGGCGGCAAGACCGAGTTTCAGCGCCGCAGAAGCGGTCGCTCTTTCCTCAGGCGTACCGCCGCCGAGCAGAGGGAGAAGCTCGCGATAGAGCTCGCCGCGCATGGTCAGGTCGTTTTCGAGAAGCCCGCTGTCAAAGGTGGGGCTTGTTTTGTCGTCAATTTCCAGCAAGAAGAGTCCGCGCACAGCACTTTCCAGCCTGCCGAGATTTTCCAGGGTGGGGGATACCGCACCGTACAGGGTGACGCGCAGCAGAGTTTCCTCCCCGTATTTTTTCTCTTTGATCAGCGCGTCAATGCGCTCTGCTACGTCGGCAAGCGACTGACTGCCGCTGATGTCCAGCTCGTCCCACTCGTAGTGGCGGCGGGCAATGTTCTTGCGCTTGACGGTCACAGCATGGTCGCCGGTGGTCTTCGCCTCGATAAAATAGATGCCGCCCTTGCCGCATTCGTCAAAGCTACGCCCCTCGACAAAGCCGGAGTAGGACCAGAGCACGCCGTTTTCCTGCATCAGCTCGGGGGTTTTGTGGATGTGCGAAAAGGCGTTGTAATGCGCGCCGAAGTGAACAACATCCTCTTTGGTGACAGGGCAGTAGGTCGAAAGCGGGGACGCCATGTCGCAGTGTCCGCAGACAAGATGCAACCGCCCGTTGTCGTCGGCACTTTTGCCTGCAAGCGGACTCTCGGTCAGCGAGGATGCGCAGAATGCCCAGCCGTATACCTCGGTGTTGAGATCCTCAAAGAGGAAGCGCTGCAGCCCCTCCGAGGTGAATACGCAGACGTTTTTCGGGAGCTTGCCCGATGCGTACAGACTGCCGCGCGTGTATGGATCGTGGTTGCCGGGTGCGATCACAAAGCGGCAATCGGGCAGACTTGCAAACTGGCTGCAGAGCAACTCGGCGGTTTCGGCGGTGGCATATCCATCGTCAAACAGGTCGCCCGAGATCAGCACGATGTCGGCGGCAACCTCCTTGACATAGTACAAAATGGAGGTAAAGGTCGCGCGCAGCTCGCGGCGGCGGATCTCACTCTTGTCTACGCCAAGGGAGGAAAAGGGAGAATCCAGATGCAGATCTCCCATATGGATAATACGGATAGTGTCCTTCAAGGTTCCGTCTCCTTTGATTTTTATTCAGTACTTTCTATTATAGCATAAGAAGATTGCCGAAAAAAAGAGTTTTCCATAAAAATAATGGAAAACTCTTTTTATTCGTTACGCTTCGTGTTTTTCGCAACCGGCGGTTTCGGCGGAGCCTACGTTTTCTCTATCGTAGGGTGTGGTCTGGTAAACGAAGTAGTTGAGCCAGTTACAATAAAGCAGATTCGCCGAGGAGCGCCAGGTGACGGACGGCTCTTTTGTATCGTCATCGTCCGGGAAATAATTGACCGGCACTTCGATGGAGAGCCCTGCATTTTTGTCGCGCAGATACTCTTTTTTGAGCGTGTCTGCGTCATACTCCGAGTGTCCCATGATGAAAATATGCTTGCCGTGGTCGGCGATCACCGCGTATACGCCTGCTTCTTCGGAAGAGG
>CAYQBT010000013.1:0-14117 GCA_964415775.1 uncultured Lachnospiraceae bacterium | reverse complement strand
CCTTTGGTCGATGAGCGATTAAAACCGGTTTCACTTATATAGACGGGTGCCGGTATCGAAAGGTTCATTTTGATTTCAAAAATTAAACGGCACTCGATATTCTTTCGAGTGCCGCAGTTAACTGTTTTATGACGCCCCGACATTGGTCGGCTTTTTTCATTTTGCCTCAACAAGCGATTTCATATAAAAGGTGCCGTCCTCGCGTTTCATTAAGAGCAGGCGATACGGGCCTGCGGTGCTGTCATGCATCGCGCTTGTAAAGGTACAGACATAGGTATTTTCGGTCTCGTACAGCTCGGTGATCGTGATCGCGGCACCGCGATCTACGCCGATACCGACCGAAACATAGGCATCCACCTTATCGAGATAGGTAAACAGCTTTGTGGAGCGGTTTTCCACGCTGACCGTGCCGCCGAAATAGCGGTACACCGTACTTTCAAAATCGACAGTAGGAATTACCGTGGTGATCTCATAGGCGGGATATAGTTCCCGCGTCGCGGCAATGAGCTCGGTATTGGCATTGTATTTGGAGTAGTTTTTATCCAGAACAAAGCACAAAATACCGTCACGATAGAGCTCCGCCGCCTCGGCAGGGGTATCAAACGGTGTGAGGTAGGGGGTATTCTGGATCATCATGGGGATCATGCTTTGCAGTTCGGATGCAACCGCGCCATCGGTCCCGAGCGTAGCAATACGCGGCTCCTCACCGTACGCATGCGTATCGATACCGAGCATATCGTACACCGCACAGCCGCAAAGCGGCAACAGACAGATCAACAGCAAAAGTGCTGCAAGGTATTTCAGTTTTCTCATACGCGCTCGCAGGACAGAACCGTGTACCCAGCATCGGTGACGGCCTTGGTCAACGCTTCGGCACGGAGAGACGCAGGGCATTTTACGCGCGCGACCTTCTCTTCCAGGGAGATCTCCGCCGAGGTTCCGCGCAAGGCTTCAAGCGCGGTCTTTACCCGCGCACTGCAATGCGTGCAGGACATGCCTTCAATATGCATCGTATAGTGTACTTTTCCAAACATAACGTCTTCCTCCGATGGTGTATACGGCGGCGGCGCAAAACTACGTAGCCACATGGAATTCAGAATACTTGCCGCAAGTGTCCATGCGGCGATCCACAGCGCGGTGTCGGGTATGCGTGAAGTGCCAAACGGGAGCGACAGCACTCCCGAAACCAGCAGCAAGCTGACCATGCTGCCAAGCAACGTCAAGAGCAGATTACAAAACAGGATGCCGCCCGCCTTTTTGCCAAGCAGCAATGCTCCGTACGCGCTGTACAGATCCCGACGCGGCAGTAGCACATCGCACTTCCCCGCGCAAGCCGCAGTGCAATAGGCACCCGTGCTTTTCTCCACTTCCCCACAATAGATCATTGTCTTTATTGTAGCATTGTTTTTCGGTTCTTGCAATACCTTTTCGCCATCCCCGTCCAAAAGAATTGCGCCGCCTTTTACCCGCAGGTAGGTTCGGACACCAATCGCATGGAGCGCTTCGGCGGCAAAAGAAACATCCGGCTTTTTGGCGTTTTCAAGCAGCAACATGCCGCAAAAGCATCCGTTTTTGGCAACATAGAGCGGCAAACGCCCTCCAAGGTCGGCGCGGCTCACCGCATCGGGCAAAGGAATCCCCTGCTCCCGAAACAGTTTTTTATTTCCGAGGAAATACACATCCGAAGCGACAGTTGCGCGTACACCTTTTCCGCGAAATTCGGCAAAATCAGTCATGTGCGGCAGCGGCAGATCCAGCTTTGCCGCCGCCAGAACGATTGCATCGGCAAAAGGATGCGATGCACACTGCTCAATTGCGGCGGCAGTAGCAAGCAGTGCCGATTTATTCGCATCGACTGCATACACATCATGGAGTGACGGCTCTGCCGTATACACGACCGCAGGCTGTCCGACGATCAGCGCCCTGACGCGCCCGAGCTTTAACAGTGCCGCAGGATTCTGTAGTAGTACGCCATACCGCTCCGCACATTTTGCCGCAAAGAGATTAACAAGCGGCAGAATACCGCCAATACCTGCCGGACAGAAAACGATCAGCACTGCCGCGGCAGACTCGGCGGCGCGCGCAAATCCCGCACCGAGCGCAAGCCGCACCGTCATCGTTATGGCAAAAAGGAAAAGCGCCGCGGATACCGCCGCGCGGCAAATACGATCGGCGCCAGGGAGCCTGTACACGGCAGAGCCAAACAGCCTTTTTTCGATCGCACTGCCAAGCTCACTTACGGCAAGCGAAAACGCGGCATATGCAAAATACGGCGTGTCGGTCACGGTGGCGATCCCCTCTAAGAGTGCGGCAAGCGCACAAAGGAGCAACAGCGTATCCACGCTTGGCGCAAAGCTGCTGAGTGCAAGCAGTCCGTCCTGTAACCGCCGGATACAAGCCGCAAGCAAAAGCAGATACAGCACAAGCTGCACGCCGAAATGCAGGCGCAAAAATAGTGCCGCGCTGAGCGCGAGCATACATACCGTTATACCCAAGAGGCGAAATCCCTCTTTATGGATTTTTATTCTGTTTTGCGAAAAAGATTTGTTCATGTCCCACCCTCCGTAAGAAAAGTATTCCCTGTTTTTCAAAAATCTCACTTTTTCGTTTACATAATTTATAATTTATGGTATACTTATATATATGAAAATACGGAGGGGCTATCGTGCATATTATTCGATTTGCGGTCGGTGACCTTTTAGAACTGAAAAAGCCGCATCCCTGCGGTACAAACAAGATGCGGGTTGCCCGTGTGGGCAGTGACATCCGTATTCTTTGCGTCGGTTGCGGACGCGATCTGACGCTGCCGCGCGAAAAGCTGGAAAAAGCCGTTCGGCATATTCTGCCTGCCGAATCCGAAAAATAATCTTACGGAGAAAAGTCATGGATCAAAAGCTAAATCTGCCCGACATAGTGGGTATGGAAAAACAAAAGAAAACAAAAAAACACGGGTATCTGTTTCTTGCCTTTCTATCCCCGATGATGCTCATGTGCGCGATCTATTTTTCCTTCGGCGTCTACCCGTTCGGCGACGAATCGGTGCTGGTGCTCGACCTGAACGCGCAGTATGTCTACTTTTTCGGCGCTTTGCGCCGCGCACTGCACGGGGATGCAAGCCTGATCTATTCCTTCTCGCGGGCATTGGGCGGTGAGTTCATCGGCATTTTCGCCTACTACCTCTCCAGCCCCCTCTCCTTTATCGTTGCGCTCTTCCCCGAGAATATGATGCTCGATGCACTGCTTCTACTGTTTACGACCAAGTGCGGTCTGTGCGGTCTGACGCTTGCGTACTATCTCGACTGTCACAACGTCGGCACCAAAACTTCCCGCATTATTTTCGGCATTCTCTATTCCCTTTGCGGCTACGGTATCATTTATCAGCACAATACTATGTGGATCGACTGCATGTATCTGTTACCGCTGATCGCACTCGGCATTGAACGCCTGATCGAAAAACGCAAATACCTGCTCTTTACGATCTCGCTTGCAGTTGCCGTCTTCTCCAGCTTTTACATCGGCTATATGATGTGTATTTTCTGCTTTATCTACTTCTTCTATGCATATTTCTGCGTAACCGAGAATGCAAATGGCGAAAAAATGCACTTCCTAAAGGCGCTGATCCGCATGGGCATCTTCTCTGCGATTGCCCTCGGGCTTGCCGCGTGCATCGTTCTGCCGACCTATTATTCCCTCGGCTTTGGCAAAACGACTTTCTCAAATCCCACTTTCAGCATCACACCGAGATTTGATCTGCTCGACCTTGTCGGACGCCTGTTTACCAACTCGTATGACACCGTGCGCCCCGACGGTCTGCCCATCATTTCCTGCGGCATGCTCACAGCACTCCTGCTCCCCCTCTTCTTTATCACCAAAAAGGTTCCTCTGCGGCAAAAGGTAGGCACGGCTGTGCTGATCGGCATTTTTGTCGTCTCCTTCTCGATCGATGCGATCGACAAATTCTGGCACGGTATGCAGGCACCCAACTGGCTGAACTACCGCTACAGCTTTATGCTGGTATTTGTCCTGATCATCGCCGCAGCGCATGCTTTTAAGGAGATCCGGCACTTCTCTGCCGCAAGCCTCGCCGGTACGGTCGGCGGCTGGTATCTCTTCCTGCTCGTTTTCCAGAAGATCGGCGAATTCCACGAAAGCGACCTCGACCGCGATCTCCTTTGCATTTATGTATCCGCCGCCTTTTTAGCGGCCTATGCGGCTGCGATCCCGCTGTTTAACCATAAGCAGTATCACCGTGCGGCAAGCGCGGTACTATTGGTAATCATCTGCTCCGAGATGATCATTTCGGGCATCAGCTCGATCTGTTATCTGGACGACGATGTGGTATATTCCACCCGTACCTCCTATCTGGACAACAAAACAAAATACGAGGACAGCGCAGACTGGATCCTCGAAAATGACGACGGCTTCTACCGTTTTGACAAGACCAAGCATTCGCTGATCAATACCCCGATGTCACTGGGCATCCGCGGCTTTACAAACTCGACCTCTACGCTCAACAAGGACACCATCGACTTTTTGCGCTATATGGGACTCTCCTCTAAGTCGCACTGGTCGAAATATTACGGTGCGACCGCGCCGTTTGACTCCTTCCTTGGCGTGAAATATGTCATTGCCGATCCCGAATACGATATTCCCGAGGGATATATCCCCCGCTTTACAGGCAATGCAACAACGGTATATGAAAATCCGAACGCGCTTTCGATCGCTTATGCGGTAAACAGCTCGCTGAAAGATATGCATCTTGCCTATCCCTCCGGTTATGCAGACGCAGTCCAAAACGGCGAATACGAAGCATTCACCGCGTACTACACGCCGCCCGAGCGCATGAACGTGATGATGGGCAACATGCTCGGACTGGATGCGCCCGTGGAGATCTTCAAGACCTTTGACAAGGTAGACACCCGCGATACCAACGTGAACTACACCTATGTTGCCGAGCATGAAAAGTATGCACCGATCAACGCAGACGGTGCGGCATCTCTCTACTACACCTTCAAAGCAGAGACAGACGGCATCGTCTATCTGTATCTGCCTACCGACTATCCGCGCGAAGCCAGCGTGCTGGTCAACGGCGCGGACAAGGGTACGGTGCTTGCCAATGAGACCGACCGCATGATCTCGCTCGGTCACTTCAAAACCGGTGAGGAGATCATCGTAACGCTTACGCTGAAAGACGACCGCATCTACATCCGCGCGGACGAGCCGCTCTTCTGGTATGTAGACATGGAAGTGTACGAAGAAAGCTTTGCGGCGCTCGCAGAAAATCAGTTTATAATCGATTCCTGGAGCGAGACCTGCTTTAACGGAACGATCCATGTAACCGAGGATCGCACCACGGTGTTCACCTCGATTCCCTACGATGCGAACTGGCGCGTATGGGTGGACGGCGAAGAAGTGGAAACCTATGAGATGCTCGGTGCTCTGGTTGCATTTGACACCACACCGGGTGCACATACGCTGACGATTCAATATGTGCCGAAGCAGATGTATCTCGGTCTCGCAATTACGGCTGTAAGTGCAGTATTGCTCCTTGCGATCTTCTGTATCGAGCGAGCTGTCAAAAAGCATCGCAAAAATTTTGAGGTGGAGATCGTAGAGCTCCCCGAAGAGGAAGCGGAGGCGCCTGCCGAGGAGCCCGCAACCGATTTCACCGAAGAAACTAATCAGACAGAGGAAGAAGATTAATGTTCTACTATCTTTCCGGCATCCTTGCCCACCGTGAGGCAGGGATCGCCGTCATTGACTGCGGCGGCGTCGGCTACAAGCTGACGATCTCGCAGAATACGCTCTCTGCGCTCGACCGCATTGCCGTTCGCGGCGAAAAAGTGAAGCTGTATACCTATATGGCAGTACGCGAGGACGATGTGGAACTGTTCGGCTTTTACACAGAAGAGGAGCTCGCCACATTTAAACTGCTTTTGACCGTTTCGGGCATCGGCCCAAAGGCAGCAATGGGCGTGCTGTCGGCATTCACTCCCGAGGGACTGGCGCGCGCGGTTACCACCGAGGATACAAAGGCGATCTCCCGCGCAAACGGTATCGGTGCCAAGGGCGCGGCACGCATCGTGCTGGAGCTGAAGGACAAGCTTTCCTATGCCGGTGACATCGATACGACACCGATTGCCGCGAGTGTTTCTGCCCCGAAGAAAAGCAGTCATCTCACCGAGGCTGCCGAGGCGCTCACCGCGCTTGGCTACAGCCGCACCGAGGTCAACTCGGTTCTGGCAAAGCTCAACACAAGCGGTATGGAATCGGGCGAGATCATCCGCGCGGCACTCGCGCAGTTTATGAAATAAGGAGGTAGACGCATGGACAGTTTTTACAGCGAAGACATGGACTTTGAAAACCGGATCGTGGACTCCTCCTATACCCCGCTCGACAGCGACACCGAGGTTTCTCTGCGTCCGAAAACCTTAAACGATTATGTCGGACAGGCAAAGGCAAAGGACAACCTGAAGATCTACATTGACGCGGCGAAGATCCGCGGCGAAAGTCTCGACCATGTTCTGCTTTACGGCCCTCCCGGTCTCGGAAAAACGACGCTCTCCAACATCATCGCGTCCGAGATGGGTGTCAATATCCGCACGACCTCCGGTCCCGCCATCGAAAAGCAGGGCGACCTTGCCGCTCTGCTCACCAACCTCTCCGAGGGGGATGTCCTCTTTATCGATGAGATCCACCGTCTGCCGCGCACGGTTGAGGAGATCCTCTACCCTGCTATGGAGGACTTTGCGCTGGATATTATCGTGGGCAAGGGCCCCTCGGCGCGCTCGATCCGCATTCCGCTTGCACACTTTACGCTGATCGGCGCGACGACGCGTGCGGGACAGCTCACACAGCCGCTCCGTGACCGTTTCGGCGTTCTGCTGAAGCTGGAGCTCTACACCACCGAGGAGCTTGCGTCTATCGTTACCCGTTCTGCCGAGATCTTAGACGTAGAAATGGACACCGCCGGTGCGATCGAGATCGCATCGCGCTCCCGCGGCACGCCGCGTATTGCCAACCGTCTCCTAAAGCGCGTGCGCGACTTCGCCACCGTAAAGGCGAACGGCAAAATCACCGAGGCAGTTGCCAAGGAAGCACTCGCGGCTCTCGAAATTGACGAGCTCGGTCTGGACAACACCGACCGCAGAATGCTGGAAGCCATTATCAAATTCTACGGCGGCGGACCTGTCGGTCTTGACACCCTTGCCGCAACCGTCGGAGAAGAAGCAATCACGCTGGAGGATGTCTATGAGCCGTATCTGATGCAGATCGGATACCTCTCGCGCACACCGCGCGGACGTTGCGTCACCCGCCTCGCCTATGAGCATCTCGGCATCCCCTACCGCCCAGCGGCAAAGGAGATCCCGCCGATGCAGACCACGATTTTTGATAACGGCGAGGAAGTATAAATGAACGAAGTTTTACAGCAGTTATATGCAAGAAAATCGGTGCGTCTGTTTACCGATAAGGAGATCTCACAAAAGGACAAGGCGGCGATCCTGCGGGCGGCGACCGAAGCACCCACCGCGGGCAACCAACAGCTATACACGATTCTGGACATTACCGATCAAACGCTGAAAGAAAAGCTCTCTGTAAGCTGTGACAATCAGCCGTTTATCGCTAAGGCAAAGCTGGTGCTCATCTTCTGCGCAGACTGCCAGAAGTGGTATGATGCATATCTGGACGCGGGCTGCGATGCGCGCAAGCCCGGTGTTGGTGACCTGCTGCTTGCCGTGAGTGACACCAATATCGCCGCACAGAATGCGGTAACGGCTGCCGAAAGCCTCGGTATCGGCTCCTGCTATATCGGTGACATCATGGAAAACTGCGAGATCCACCGCGAGATGCTGCATCTGCCCGAATATATCTTCCCTGCCGCTATGCTGGTATTCGGCTATCCGACCGAGCAGCAGATCGAGCGAAAAAAGCCGATGCGCGCGGCGATGGAGCACATCGTGCACGAAAACGGCTATCGCCGTATGGATAGCAACGAGCTTCGCGCAATGCTTTCGACAAAACCGCTGGAAAAAGACTATACCGAATGGTTACGCGCTTTTTGCGATCGAAAATACAACTCGGATTTTTCAAAAGAAATGACCAGATCCGTTGCCGAGTATTTGAAAAACTTTATATAAAAAAGACGGCGAAAGCCGTCTTTTCTATTGCTTTATTCTGCGGACAGCGCATCCTCGATCACATCAAGAATATGCGTTTCGTCTATGCCGCTTTGCGCAATGCGTTCTTGCAACGCCTCCGCTTTTCCCTTTTCGGTAAAAACATCCGGCACGGTACAGACCGTCTCTCCGCTCTCTTGGCTTACAAAACGAAATCCGTAAACAGGCACCATTCTGTTTTCTTCATCTGTACATACATCTTCTATGATCTCACAAAGTATCAATTTTCGTCATCCCTCTCCTGTGTATTACATTTTTTACCATATTATGGGATGATTATACTACACTCCCGAAAATTTGTCAATACAATTTACACTTTTTTCCATACATTTTTTTACAGAAAATAAAAAGAGCATTTTCATGCTCTTTTTATGCATTTGCCGATCACGGTACAAATCAGCAGCATGCCGAGGTTACAAAGGACGATCATTGCGCCCGCGGGGAGTGTCAGCGAACACAGAAGTCCTACTAAGAAGGAGACAACCGAGAGCACCGCCGACAGCAGAATCACGCCGCGGAAGCTCTCTGCGATCTGCATGGCGGCAAGTGCAGGAAAGATAATCAGGCTGGAGATCAGCATACTGCCCACGATCTGCATACCGACTACCACCGTAATGGCAATGAGCAACGCAAGCAGCATATTGTACAGCCGTACATGCACACCCGCGCTTTTTGCAAAGGGCGCATCAAAGGTCACCGCGAAAATGCGGTTTTTAAACAGCACAAACAGACCGATCACCACAAGCGACAGGATCGCCGACAGCACCACGTCGCTCTTTTCGAGCGCGAGAATACTGCCGAACAAATATCCGCTCAGATCGGTGGCACTGCCGCCTGCAAGCGCGTTTGACACGACACCGATTGCAAGCGCCGAGGAGGAGACCACCGCAATCGCGCTGTCCCCCTTGATTTTCTTACTTTCGGAAAGGCCGAGCAAAAGGAATGCCGCCGCGATCACAACGGGAACGGCAACCGCCATGGGTGCCGCCGACATGGCATACGCAACCGAAAGCGCGCCGAATCCCACATGCGAAAGCCCGTCGCCGATCATCGAAAAACGGCGCAGTACAAGCAATACGCCAAGCAGTGCCGCGCAGAGGGACACCAATACGCCGACGATCAGCGCGTATTGCATAAACGTATAGGAAAACATTTCCGAAAGATACTCAAACATTGTCTGTGTCCTCCGCTTGGAACGACGCGCCGAGCGGCGTTTTTTCATATTCGGCAGGGGTGCCGATAAAACGAACCGAGGTGGCAAGATGCAAAATACGATCCGAATACTTCATTGCCGCGCCGATGTCGTGCGAGACCATCACGATCGTCATACCGTGCTCTGTGCAAAGATGGCGCACGGTAGAATAGAGTTCCTTTGTCACCAGCGGATCGAGCCCCGCGGTCGGTTCATCAAGCAACAACACCGCATCGGCGGCACAGAGCGCCCGTGCGAGCAGTACGCGCTGCTGCTGACCGCCCGAAAGTGCGCGATAGCTTTTCCGCGCAAGTCCCGTAATGCCAAGCAGCTCCATATTGCCCTTCGCGCGTGCTTTTTGTGCGCGGGAATACAGCGGATACAGCCCTGTCGCGCCGATATTACCGGAAAGAACGACCTCATACACACTTGCAGGAAAGTCGCGCTGTGCGCTCGATTGCTGCGGCAGATAGCCGATCTTGCCGATCACCGATTTATGGATCTCCACGCTCCCCTCCTCGGGGGTGTGGATGCCCAAAATGACCTTGATCAAAGTAGATTTTCCCGCGCCGTTTTCTCCTACGATCGTCAGAAACTCGCCCTGTCTGACCGTAAAGCTGACATCCGCAAGCGCCAGAGTTCGCTCATTGTGCACGGTGATATGGTTACATGTGATGAGATCTGTCATCCGAGTGCCTTTCTTAAAACTTCTATATTCTTCCGCATCAGCGAGCAATAATCCTCGCCCGCGTCAAATTCTTTCTTTGTGATATTGTGGATCGCATGCAGGCGCAACAGCTCTGCCCCCGTTTCCGAGGCGATTGCTTTTGCGGTTTTTTCTTCGGACGGGCTATCATAGAGCACATAACGCGCACCACTTTCCTTGACGGCGTTTGCCACCGCGGCAATGTCGGCAGCGGCCGCTTCCGCATGCGACGCACAGCCCACAAATACCGACAGGTGCGAAAGGTTTGCATCGCGGAACAGATAGGTAAAGGCGAACGATCCGCCGAAATAGCAGGTATCCCCATCGGCGCTGGCAAGCATTTCTGCCATTGCCTGCTCCAGCATGATCAGCTCGGCAGTATATGCCGCCGCATTTGCCTTATAGTATGTCATTCCGTCAGCATCCAGCGCGATCAGCGCGTGCAAAATCGCGTTTGTCATATCCTGCGCATTTTGCAAGGATGTCCAGATGTGCGGATCGTACTCGCTGTGCACATGTTCATGGCTTTCTTCTTCGTGCGTATGCTCGTCCGTACAAGCGGGCTCGACAGACTGCGAAAGATCGAGCACCTTGAGGCTGCCCGATGCAATGGCTCTTGCAATATCCGCGCTCGCAAGCATTTTTTCTGCCCAGAGTTCCATTTCGCCGCCTGTATAGATAAAGAGATCGGCTTTGGCAATCGTCATAATATCGGCAGGTGTCGGATCATAGGAATGTGCATCCGCACCGAAGTCAAGCAAAAGTTCTACCGTGGCGCGATCTCCTGCGACATTTCTTGCAAAATCATATTGCGGAAACAGCGTGGCAACGATGTGCTGCTTGCCGTCGTCCTCTGCCACAGTGCAGGACGCAAAGGAGCAAAGCAAAAACAGGCAAAGCACCATAGAAAGGATCCTTTTCATTGCGCCGCCCTGCACTTTCCGCATAGACCGTACAGCACCGTCTTGCGCTCATTCACGGTGAAGCCATGCTCACTCGCCATATGCGCAAAGAGCGACTCCAGTTCGTGGCAATGGGTGTGCGCCACCTCACCGCATTCGGTGCAGATCAGGTGAAAATGACATTCTTCTCCGCAATCGCTTCCAATAAAGCGATAGGTCACACTTTTGCCCTCCTCAGGCGCAAAACGGCTGATCTTGCCCGCACGGCAAAGCTCCTCCAGACGGCGGTATACCGTACTGCGTCCGATCGGTTCGCCTCCCGCCGCCAACGCGGCACAAACGCCGTCCACCGTCAGGCTTTGGCTTTTCTGCTGCTCCAGACAGCGGAGCAATGCGTCCATTTGTTTTGTATGATAGGTCTGTTTCATTCGGAATCCCTTTTTGAATTTGAATTTCAATTTCATTTTGCCTGCTTATTATACCGCACGCGGTTTTGTTTGTCAACAAAATTAGCACATCTTCTTGCCAATCGGCAAAAACTATTGTATTATAATAGTATATGGAATGAAAAAGGCAGGAACAAGAATGAACAGACAACTGACCGCGTCGGATGAGACGCGCAAAAAGAAGCTGAAAAAGATTTTCGCGGCTTGTGTACTTTTACTGGTTGCAGTCATTGCCATTTTCGCAGTACGCCATGCAGTAGAGCAATATGAAGAAAAGAAATATCTCGAAAGCTACGGGCAGACTGCGCTGACCGTCGGCAGCGAGACCGTGACCTACGATATCTACCGCTATTTCTATCTCAACTATCGGGACGGGCTGGAGTATAAGCACACCGATGCGGACGGCAATGTGGATACTGCCGCGCTGGACCGCGAAGTGCGTGCGCGCGTTGCAGATGCCGTCTGCGGTCTGTACGGCACGATCTCTTTAGCAGACGACTACGGCATGACAGTCACAGACGGTGATGTAAAAGCCGCTGCCGAAACCTTTATCGAAGCCGTAAAAAACGACTATAAGCAAAACGGCGGCAGCTATGATCGCGATCTTGCGGCAAACTATATGACCGAGCAGGTATTCACCTTTATCACGCGCGTGGATGTGCTCGAGGACAAGCTGTTCACTGCACTGGTCTCGGACGGCGGAAAAATTGAAGACAATGACGAAAAACTGCTCGAGATCTTCGGCGGTGATGCATTTGTCCGCGCCAAGCTCATTTTTATTGAGAATGATGCGGGAGAAAGCGTGGAGGAAAACCGCCTTCTTGCAAAAGAAGCACTTGCCGCATACAATGACGGCACTTCGTTTGACACCCTGATCGGTCGCTACTCCGAGGATTATTCGATGCCCTATGACGGGTATTACTTCACGCGCATGGAAATGATCGATGTGATCGAAGCGGCGGCATTTTCCATGGAGGACAACACCATAAGCGACGTACTGGAGAGCGAGGATGGCTTTTACCTCTTGCTGCGTCTGCCCAAGGATGCGGCATATATCACGGAGAATTTTGAAGATCTGAAGTCGCAGTATCAAAGCGCCGTGTTTTACGGCATGATCAACGCGCGCTCTGCGCTGCTCCATGCCGAGGAGAGTGCATATGTGCGTTCCCTTTCCTATGAGGAGATCCGATAATGGCAATTTATAAGCGTTATAACACTCGAAAAAAGAATATCCGTTGGGGTGTGATCGTATGGATCCTCTGCATCCTTGCCGTGTTTGCAGGGGCAGCGGTGCTCGGCCACTATCTCGGCGAAAAGGCAAAGGGCGGCGAAGATCTGCTCCCCGTCGTGAGCGGCAATGTCGGCGATACCGAAACGATCGCACCGCTTGCCGAGCGTATCCTGCACGGTGAGTATGTTGCCCCCCCGGCGCTTGCCACCTTTACCGCAAGCGATCCCTTTACCTATGCATCCACCTGGTTTTATAAAGACGGTGCGGCGTGCTTTGCAACCGAGACTGACAAAAAGCTTGGTAAGGATGTAGCCTCGCTTCCCCCGCTCTCGGCTTTTGCCATCGAAGCGGGAACGACTGCGCTGTTTGCGGTGCACTCTGTCTATGCAGATGCACAGATCCGCGAGATTATCACCGCGTATGAAATGTCGTTGCTTGCCGAACTGCAGTCCGCCCAGCCAAGTGAGATCGTTTTGGTGTTCCAAACGCTGGATACCGAGTGCAGTGACCGTATTTTCGACTTTGCAAGATCCATAAGCGGCAACACGGTGCTTTGCGTTCCCTATTCGATCCTGCAGAGCGCAGACTGTGCACGCTTCTTCTCCGAAGCGGCAGATGCAGGTCTTTCCCTTGCGCTCCGCGCGACCGATCTCACAGCCGAACAGCTTGCAAAGGATATTGAGGACTACGCTTTCTATTTCACACGCTATGAACTGCGCCTCGCTTTGGACGGCGATGCCGAAAAGCTGATCGATGTGCTTCGTGAAAAGAACGCGCTGAACTATCAGTTCTGCTCTGAGCGTCCCGCGCAAAGCACAACGGAGGATACCGCACAATGACTGACCTTTTGCTGATCACAGATGAAGCGGGCAAATTGCTGTTTCACAGTCGGGATACAACGATCCGACAGGCAACCAAAGCAGCAATCGCGGCGGTGGCAAAGGAAAACAAACGCGGCTTGGTTTCGGTCGGCAAACGGCGTGCATACGTAAAAGAGGTGTCGCTGCAAGGCAGACGGCACCTGTTCTTTTTAGATTTCGACCGCCTTTGCACACGCTTCGGCGCGGCGGCAAGCCGTGCCGCGGACGGACTTTTTGATGTTGCAAGCTTTAAAGGGCAACCCCCGCGGGAAATCCCGCTCAAGGTTCTATGCCGTCTGTTTGCAGAATACTATACAGAAGCGATGCCAAATGAAAAGGCATATCCGGTCATGCACGTTCCCGACAAGGACTGTTCTGTCCGCGTGCCGCTCAGTGCCTTTACGCTCTGCATGACGCTGCTTGTGCGCCTTGCGGCAAGTAAGAACGGCGAGGTACACGTGCACTTTGTTTGCGAATGCGATCGGGTTACCGTATTTGCGGACGGCGACGGCACCAGCCTGCTTTCAGCAGGCAAGAACGAGATGCTGACGCTGGTGCAGTATGAAGCGGATGCAACCGCAGGCTTAGCGGAGGAAAGCGGGG
>CAYQBT010000012.1:0-14532 GCA_964415775.1 uncultured Lachnospiraceae bacterium | reverse complement strand
AGGTATTCCTTCTTGTCGAGCCTCTTTCCAACCTGGATGCTAAGCTCCGTGCACAGATGAGAACCTAGCTGACCAAGATCCACAAGAGAGTCGGCACCACGTTTATTTACGTTACGCATGACCAGGTCGAGGCTATGACCATGGCTACCCGTATCGTAGTTATGAAGGACGGTATCATCCAGCAGGTTGATTCTCCTCAAAACCTTTACGATTCGCCCTGCAATATCTTCGTTGCAGGCTTCATCGGCACTCCTCAAATGAACTTTATGAACGGTACGCTTGAGAAGAAGGGCGAGGATGTATTCTTCTGCTTCGAGGGCAACAAGATCAAGTTGCCCGCAGAGAAGGCTACCAATCCTGCAATCGATGAGTATATCGGTAAGGAAGTTGTTGCAGGTCTCCGTCCCGAGTCTCTGCATGACGAGCCCATGTACCTGTCCAACCTTGCTGACAGCGTAATCGAGACTGACGTTGAGGTTACCGAGCTTATGGGCGCAGAGATCTATCTCTACCTCACTGTTGGCGAGCAGAAGCTGATCGCGCGCGTTTCCTCGCGCAGCCAGGCAAGAGCCGGTGACAAGATCAAGATTGCTCTGGACGTTTCCAGAATCCATCTGTTCGACAAGGACACCGAGCGCGCAATTCTTCACTAAGTCTTATGATTCAGCCGTCCGTTTTTAAGCGGACGGCTGAAATTTTTTTCCACCTTGGCAAAATTTGTCCGATACGTCGTTGCCCCTCGCAAAGTAGGCTTGACTATCGCAAAGATAGCCGTCGCCGACTTTGCTCGGTTGCGCCTTGTCTCAAACAAATTTTTCACAAGGTGGCTACCGTATTTTTCTAAAGGTGAAAAATGACTAAATTCTATAAAGCCGGGGATGTTGCATCGCTTATGATGCTTGTCTGGCTTGCATTTTATATATTTGGAACTGCTTTTGTACCGCGGTGGGCGGATTTTATCGGCATACTCGGCTGTACTGTGCCCATGCTGTTGTTTAAGCAAACCATACGCGGCAGGACATTCGGCACAAAAGACTGCAATACTGCAAAATATAAAAAAAGCGAATACGCCTTGTTTTTTGCCTTTTGCATCAGCGGATGTGCGCTCTTTGCGGCACTTTCGGTCTTGCTGTTCGGGCAGGGCACCGTGCAGACGGGCGCTATGCGCGGAGACTTCTTCTATTTGCTCGTATTTTCCTGTATGGTGCCTGCATTTTTTGAGGAATGGATGCTACGCGGTGGTGTGCTGGGGGCGCTTGCACAGCTCGGCGGTGCGGGTGTATGGGGATGTGCGGTTTTGTTCATGCTGATGCATATTTCTCCTGCGAAATGGGCATACGCATTGTTTGCGGGACTGCTGATTACTGCGCTCGCGTATCTGACTGAGTGTATTTATCTCGGTATGCTTCTGCATTTTTGCAATAATCTCATGTCACTGCTGTTGTCCTATCTCCCAAGCGACATGGAGCCAATCATGCTGCTTATGATTTTTGCAGTTTTTGTTGCAAGTCTTTTGTGGCTTATGCGCGGCGCGCTGCTTTCGGATACGGTGAAACTCTTGCGCTCGGCAAACGATATGACCGTGCGCGAACTGCTGACACCGCTGTTTTGGGTGTTTGTTTTGCTGATTTTGATGATTCAATTGGGGGCAATTTCGTTTGCAATGTTGCTTCCCGATCAATAAGAGAAAAAGATGAACGACGATTTGTATTATATGGGCGAGGCGCTGCACGAGGCGTGCCTTGCCGCGGAAACAGACGAGGTGCCCGTGGGGGCTGTGATCGTGCGGGACGGCAATATCATTGCCCGCGCGCACAATCTGCGGGAGACCGAGAAAAATGCGCTCTGCCACGCGGAGACGCTCGCGGTAGATCGCGCATGCCGTGCGCTCGGCGGCTGGCGTCTGCCGGGGTGCACGCTGTATGTGACGCTTGAGCCCTGCCCGATGTGTGCAGGTGCGATCGTAAATTCGCGTATTGAACGTGTGGTATTCGGCGCATACGATCACCGCGCGGGCGCGTTCGGTAGCGTGCTTGACCTCAATGCGTACCCCTTAAACCATAAGCCCGAGATCGTAGGCGGCATTATGGAAGAGGAATGCCGCGCATTGCTGCAGAGCTTTTTTAAGAAGAAGAGATAAAAACGATGTAAATGAAGGTTTATACGTGTATGTTAGTTTATTTACTTAAGCCCCTCATCACCGCCTACGGCGGAGCTTCCCCCGAGGGGGGAAGCTTTTAGGATAGTGCCTTCAAACCTTCCCCCTTGGGGGAAGGTGCCGATTGGATCGGCGGATGAGGGGATCCAAATATTCTGTCCCTAAACTTTCATTTATTCCACCAACCTTGAAAGGAGAATATCATGCAACTTGCAATTCTGCAGGGAATCGAGATTGGCATGCATATGTTGCCGCTGTTTTGGATCACGCTGCTGATCGGCGGAGGAATACAGTTTTTGTTACATAAAAAAGCCCAAAGCCGCGCAGGGCGGTATTGGTTTGTTGTGCTCAATTGCATTGGTATGTTGACCTGTGAGATCGCGTGCCAGATCATCACAGGCTGGGATCTGCTTTTGCCGCTGTTTTTGTATTGGTTCTTCCTCACATTCTTTCTCGGTGCGTGTATTTGTGCGTTTGTGTGCAGCTTGCTACAAAAAAGAAAACAAGGAGAGCGGAAATGAAAAGAATTTGTATTGTCCTTGGCGTACTACTTATACTCTGTGCATGCGAATCGCAATTGCCTGTCGAGACAACGGTAGTACCCGAAACGACCTTGGTTCCGGAGACGACCGCTGTGCCTGTTACAACCGCTGTTTCGAAAACAGTTGCTATTGATCCGTCCGGGTCTTATGGCTACGATGGTGTGTATCTCTCCGAAGTTGATTTTGACGCGTACCGCGATCAGCTGACCGAGGAAGAGTATAAGGCACTTGCGTTGTATTTGCCTGTTTTGCGGGGAGAAAAACCTTTTATTTGGCAGAGCGGTTGGACTGACCGCGCGGTGCAGGAAGTCGATATTTCCGGTTTTCACGCAGAACTTTGGGAAGGCATCGAGGATATGACTGCCGAATTAATGCCGTACGGTTTTTCGCTGTTTGACATCGTTGGTGATGACGGCTTGGAGTTGATCTTGTGGGTACGGGATATTGGGTATCATAAACTCGTTCTGCATCATACACAAGACCGTATATATGGAATCGACTATCCGGTTCGATGGTTTGATCCTGTAGGCTATGGCCTGTATGCAGGGGCAGGCGGAGCGGCAGCCGGCAGTTATCACTCTCTGCGCTTTACAGACGGAACATTTACGCAGGAAAGCATTGCGGAGTGGGATGACGATAGCGAAACCTATTCTGTAAACGGTGAAGCGGTGCAGAAGGATGCTTTTTATGCTTGGGAACAAACGCTGCATACTACGCCTGCGAAGTTGATCCTTTTTGAAAAGTAAACATCTATAGGCATATGATGTTTTGTTGTTAAAGCGATATGTCTCGCTATGCTCGACGCGATATATTTGCTTTGCAAATTCGATATGTTTGTTGCGCAAACGCGATAGGATATACATCCCACAAGGGATTTATATCGCTGTTTACGCGCGGCGCGCGTAAACATAAGGAGGTGAGCGTGTGGACAGAACGATCTTACATTCGGATCTGAACAGTTTTTTTGCATCGGTGGAGACGGTACTGAACCCCGCGCTCGCCGATTTTCCGATGGCGGTGTGCGGTGATCCCGACAAGCGGCACGGCATCATTCTTGCTAAAAATGAAAAAGCCAAGAAGTTCGGCGTTGTGACTGCCGAAACGATTTGGGCGGCAAAACAAAAATGTCCGGCACTCGTGCTTGTGCCGCCGCATCACGACCTCTACGAACGATATTCGCGCGAGGTCAATGCGATCTACCGTGAGTACACCGATCTTGTGGAGCCGTTCGGCATTGACGAGTCCTGGCTGGATGTCAGCGGCTCGGAAAAACTGTTCGGTGACGGCGTGCAGATCGCCGAAACGCTTCGCGCGCGCATCAAGCGCGAGACGGGACTCACCGTTTCGGTGGGTGTCTCGTTCAACAAAACCTTTGCCAAGCTCGGCAGCGATCTCAAAAAACCGGACGCGGTCAGCGTGATCGATCGTGCGCATTTTCAGGAGATCGTGTGGCGGCTTCCGGTGCAGGATCTTTTGTATGTCGGGCGCAGTGCGGTAAAAACGCTTGCGGATATGCGGATCAAGACCATCGGCGACCTTGCACATGCCAGCCCCGATTTTCTCGAATACAAGCTCGGTAAGCTCGGCAGAATGCTGTATGCCTATGCAAACGGCGAAGACGACGATCCTGTGCGCAGTGTGTACGATAAGCGGCAGGTCAAAAGCGTCGGCAACGGCATGACCTTTTCGCGCGACCTCTACGGTATGGATGAGCTGCTTTGCGGTCTGGATGCCGTCTGCGACCTCGCGGCGGCGCGTATGCGCGCTAAGCATGTCAAATGCACCACGGTGCAGCTTTCGATCAAGGATGCAAATTTTGTGACCACCCAGCGGCAGGCACCGCTTGCCGTTCCTACACAGCTTGCACGCGAGCTGCGTGATGCGGCGGCGGCCCTGCTTCGCACGCAGTGGAATCCGCGGCTGGGCATCCGCGCACTCACCGTGACGGGTACGGGCCTTGTCCCCGAGGATACGGCAGAGCAGATCGGCTTTTTTGACGATATGACCGTGGATCTGAAAAATGAAAAACGCGAGCGCACCATGGACGACATCCGCAAAAAGTATGGGCGCGGCTCGATCCAAAGCGCCGGCACCCTCGGCATGGATACAGAGGAATAGGTGCTTCACCAAATAATTTCCATTTTCTACTTGACAAGCGATGAATACGTGTGCTACCATGATGGCGTAATCAAATTACAAATTCACAAAGAGAGGTGACAGATATGAAAAAGATGAATACGATGATTCTATATCAAAATGTATCGAATGTCATGTCAGTCACCGAATTTTGCATTTTGTAATTCGGTTTTTTGACTATCACAGTTTTAAGCGCATCCGATACGGATGCGCTTTTTTATATTTTATATAGAATCGTCCTCTTGTGTAATTTTGGTTGCAAATCATCAACAGGAAAGAAGGACGATATTTTTTATGAAGAGACTAAAAAACAAATTGCTTGCCATGGATCCGAATACCGCGACCTACACCGCGATGTATGACGGTAATATATTCGTGGAAGATCCAAATTATCCGGAAATGGGTTCAACACTTCTGCTTGATCCGACCTACTACAATGGTGAGATCGGGTTTCATTTTTCGGTTACGCACAAACTTGCGTTAGATCGACCGACCGTGGTCGTGCAGATCCCTGCAGAACTGCTCGGAATCCGTGAAGGGACCGCCGCTGCCGCGGATTTTTGTCTGCGTAAGTTTGCGTTGTACATAGATGCGCTGAATGCTGAACTTTATAACCGCAGCCGCCCTGATAAAGAAAACGGAAGATATTATTTGAGCGCACTCGGCGGGGAGATATTGGTGCGAAATGGATCCTATTTTGCACAGTGTCCACAAAAGGACTATCGAAACATTTCGGGATCCAAGGTGTGTTTGCTTGCCGGCGATAAGGAACGCCGCAGAAAGTTGTGCCTGTGTATCCGCATGGTGGTGCAGCTCCCCAAAAAGCACATCAAAAAGACCATGCGAATGCTCTGCAAAGATCTGCCGAACACGGTAGATCGGTATGTCGCGGATTTTGACCGCGCAAAACTGCAGGAAGTGTTGGCACTTGCCGAAAAACAGGCGGCGATCCGCGCATGGCTGCGGGGCAGCGACTACTGCGCGTTTATTGCCAACGGCAGTATCCTGCCGCGCTCCAAGGGCACGGAAGCACCGATGGAAAATGCGATTCCATTTGTATCCACGCCTCAGAATGAGATCGAAGTCTGCGGTGTGCGCGGCATGGGCATCCGCCGTGGGGTAACGGTCATCACGGGCGGCGGCTATTCGGGCAAATCCACGCTGCTGGATGCGATCTCGGCAGGAATCTATGATCACGTGCTCGGTGACGGACGTGAGCTCTGCATCACGGATGTGGATGCGGTGACGATCTCCGCCGAGGACGGCAGAAGCGTGCAGCATGTCAACATTTCGCCGTTTATCAAGTGGTTGCCCGGAGGCGATACAAGCGATTTTTCCACCGAGCATGCCTCAGGTTCGACTTCGCAGGCGGCAAACATCATGGAGGCTGTGGACTGTGGGGCAAAGCTGCTGCTCATTGACGAGGACAGAAGCGCGACTAACTTTATGATCCGCGACCGCATGATGAAAGAGTTGATCGAGAAAGAGCCGATCACACCGTTCACCGACCGTGTGGGCGAACTGCATCACACACTCGGTGTGTCTACGATCCTTGTCATCGGCGGCAGCGGTGAGTACCTTTCGGTCGCCGATAAAATCTACAAAATGGAGGACTACCGCATCCACGATGTGACCGAACAGGCGAAAACTATCTGCCGTGCACACGGCGTGCTTGCCGATCTGCCGTCGGCGGCAAACTTTGCGCAGAGCCGCGTCTTGCATGCGGCAGGCTTCACGTCTTATCCCGAGGGCAACGGCAAGGAATTGCTGTGGGTTTCGGAGATGCGATTTATCTGCATCGGCGACGAACAGATCGATGTGCGCGGACTACACGACATCGTTTCGCCGCAACAGCTAAACACGCTTGGCTTTATGCTACGGTTGCTTGAAGTAACAAACAATCGTGAAACGATCAATCTTGAAAGTGTGATCGACGCGCTGTATCAGAAGATCGAGGCGGAGGGTGTGGACTATGTCTATTCTTCCTATTTCACCACCTGCAAGCGTTTCCTTGACCTGCCGCGTAAAGCGGAACTGCTGGCGCTGATCAACCGCATGCGGAAGATAAAACTAACGAAAGGTATAGACTGAATGTTTGATGCAAAAAAATTCGGTATTCATTTTGCAGAGTTGCGGAAAAGCGTTGGTATGACGCAATCCGAGCTTGCTGCGAAGCTGTATTTGACGCGGCAGGCTATTTCTAAATATGAAACGGGAAAGGCATTTCCCGATGTGTCTACTTTGGTCATGCTCGCCGGTATTTTTGGCATAACATTGGATGCGCTTATCCATTCCGGCGAGGATTCCGATTCGTAAACGCCTGCATTGACAGTGAAAGTAAGCCGGATATGTGAGTAAACTAAAAAGGAGCCTCGCGGCTCCTTTTTGTGGTTATGTACTTATTTTTCAATGTGGCGAATGCCATCCAATATACACGAGATCTGCTCCAGTGCTTCTGCTGAAAAATCAGCGTTTAGCGCATTTGCCATGATCGCAAGTGCACGCTCCTTGAGCGTCGAGGAAGGCTTCAGATCGTCGTACATTTTTTCATAAAAGGCGATCAGCCTTTGATTGGTGGTCTCTCGGCATCTTACAACATCGCCGAGCGCTTTTGCGCGCTCCTGACCGCATGTGTCACCGGGCCCCTCCGCTTTTACCTTGCCGAGTTCTGCAAACACGGTATTTAAATACTCGGTCTGCACACGGATGTTTTCAATCTGCTCTAAGCAGTAATCCATGGTGAACTTTTCGGATGTGACCTTTGCGGGAGCGGTGTTCTCGGTTTTAGCGATTGTGATGTTTTTATTTTCTGACATGATATTGTCCTCCAATGCATTCTTTGGCGGACACGCAAGGCATATCGTATGTTCATCTATGAAGCGTGCCCTGCCATTTTTAACAAGTCCCTTTGCCCTTTTGGGGTAGGTTGCCTCATATACTTTGCCTGCGTCATCTACAACAATCACGTTTTTTTCGATGGGTGTCATCCCCTTTGCTGTATACTATGCAGTTTGTGAGTCCGTTTTTTCTGATGGGTGCCGTCCCCGTTCACAAATCCATTTTACCGTATTTTACATGCATATGTCAAGATGATACATGAAATTTATGGTTAGAGCCCCGTGATCCCCTCATCACCGCCTACGGCGGAGCTTCCCCCCGAGGGGAAGCTGTTAAACGAAGAACTCTACCTTAGGCTTCCCCCGAGGGGGAAGCTGTCGCGGAGCGACTGATGAGGGGCGCAGACCTATTGACTTATGCCGCTTTTGCTTGGTGTATAAAATCCAATAAAAGAAATTATTTTTTCTATGGAAAAACAGAGGTGTATGCGTTATAATATAGATAAACTATAGATAAACGGTAAAAAATAGCACACGGAGGATTTTTATGAAATTGCATGCACCATCTATCCCGCTGTTTACGGTGGATCCGTATTTTTCGGTTTGGTATAACCAGGATGTTCTGACCGCACGCTCGCCGATTCACTGGACGGGTTCGCCCAACGATATGTGGGGGACCGTGACGGTAGACGGCACGGCATACCGCTTCCTTGGCAGATCGCTCAGCGCGATTCCGCGGGATAACGGCAAGGTTCTTCCGCAGACCGGTATGGAGATCGATGCTTGCTCCACGACTGTGTATTACGAGAATGAGCAGATCAAGCTGAAGGCTGTGTTCACAAGCCCGATGCTGGTGGAGGATCTGTATTATGCCTCCCGCCCGGTCACCTACCTGAAACTTTCGTATGAGAGTGTGGACGGCAAGCCGCATGCCGTCAGTGCGAGACTCGCGATCAGCGAGGATCTGGTACTGAACAAGGCAGGCGAAGACCGCGTTTGGTCGGAGCCGGTTGCGCTTGCAAATGGTGACTGCGTTCGCATGGGCAGCGGTAAGCAGAATGTGCTTTGGCGCGATGGCGACAATCTCCGCATCGACTGGGGCTATGCGTATCTTGCAACCAAGGGCAGCGCCAAGACGGGCAACTGCATCCTCGGCGACCGTTACAGCGTTTATGCCGAGACCGAAATGGCAAACGAAGCGCTGTTCGCGCTTGCATATGACGATATTGAGAGTATCGTTTATTTTGAAAAGCATTTAAAGGCATATTGGAAGAAGGACGGCAAGACCATCGAAGAGGCGATCGACGAGGCGCTTTCGGAGTACGACACGCTGTTTGCAAAGTGCAATGCGTTCTCGGACAAGATGCGCAAGACCGCGATCGAGAAGGGCAACGAAAACTACGCAGACCTTGTACAGCTTGCTTATCGTCAGGTCATGGCGGCGCACAAGCTGGTCGTGGACGAAGAGGGTAACAACCTCTATATCTCGAAGGAGTGCTTCTCCAACGGTTGTGCGGCAACGGTGGACGTTACATACCCAAGCGCCCCCATGTATCTCTATTACAACCCCGAGCTGCTGAAGGGTATGTTGCGCCCCGTACTGCGTTTTGCCCGCACCGAGGAGTGGACCTTTGACTTTGCGCCCCACGATGTGGGACGGTATCCTGTACTGAACGGACAGGTATACGGCAAGAACAGATTGCAGAGCTATGAATCCTTCCAGATGCCGGTCGAGGAATGCGGCAACATGATCGTTCTGTTTGCGGCGCTCGGCGCGGTGGAAAAGGACTACAGCTTTGCGGCAGAAAATATGGATCTGCTGGAGCAGTGGAGCCGGTATCTCATCCGCTACGGCGAGGATCCCGACTATCAGCTTTGCACGGATGACTTCGCAGGACATCTTTCGCACAACTGCAACCTGTCGCTGAAAGCGATCATGGGTATAGCGGGATATGCGAAGATCTTGACCGCACTCGGACGCACCGAGGAGGCAGAGGAGCATATGCAGATCGCAAAGAAGTATGCGGATTCTTTCCTTGCGCGCGCGGTAAATGCGGACGGTAGCTACCGTCTGGCATATGACCGCCCCGACACCTTCAGCCTCAAGTACAATGCGATCTGGGATAAACTCTGGAACACCGGACTGTTCCCGGACAGCTTCTATGCGGGTGAGGTGGCGCGCTACCGCAAGGAGGCACAGCCCTACGGCATACCGCTGGACAGCCGTGAGATGTACACCAAGTCCGACTGGATGCACTGGGTATCCTGCTTCGGCGACAAAAAGGACTTCTGCTTTGTGAACGACCTGTTGTTCAAGGCGTACAGCACGATGCGTACGAGCTCGCGCGTACCGATGACCGACTGGTTCTATACCGATACGGCGGTCTTCCGCGGATTCCAGCACCGTACCGTGCAGGGAGGTCTGTTCTTTAGATTCCTGTTCTGATTGTATAAAAAATCCCTTTGGAGCAAACGCTCCAAAGGGATTTTTGTATTTGCAGGGTAAGCAGTGCTTTTAAGGAAATATAATGTTCTGTATTTACGCATTTGGTAGAGGCATAGTCGGTTGCATGTTCTCCGGGGGCTGCATATTGGCATTGCCGCGATTTCCAAAGCTGCTTGCCATATCGCGCATTGCTTCGATCCAGGTGCGGATCTCCTCGGGAATCTCGGCAGAGCTTAGCCACTCGTCAAGCCCTTCGGGGACAGCGACAAACGAATCGTTTTGTTGCATGTCATTCGGGCGCTGAAAGTTGCCTCCGTCGGGACGTTGCATACCGCCGGGAACGAACTGGTCGTCTCCCATGGTCGTGGGATAGACCGTCAGGGTATCGCTCGCCGTTTTCAGAGTATATGCCTTGCCTGCTTCCAGTCTGGGAACGCTGATGATCAGCGAGGTGCCTGCCTTGATTGCGGTGGTTTCCGCCAAGACGGTGTTACCGGACAAAAGCTGAATAACGGAACCCTGCGCAATGGAGCGTGTCAAGCCTTGATAGATGAACGCCTGCTTTGAATTTGCCGAGACCGCCCCGTTCTGATTGCCGAGCGCGATAACGGTGCCTCCGTTGATGAGAATATCGCGGTCCGCGTCAATGCCGCCGTCAGGACCGCGGTCACAGGCGGAGGTGATGACCGTGCCGCCGTTAAACACGAGGAAGCCGTTGGAATCAATGCCGTCACCTTCCTCGCCGAGTCCCGCGTTAATGGTGATATTGCCGCCGTTGATCGTAGTGACCGAGATATTATCCTCATTTGTGTTGATACCGTCATTCTGCGCGGTGATGGTGATATTGCCGCCGTTTACAGTCAGGTGCATTTCGCTGTCCAGACCTTCGTTGGTTGCGGTAATATGCAAAATACCGTTGCCTTTTTCACCGCCCGAGATGTTTATGCTTCGTTTGGAGTAGAATGCACCGTCATACTTGTGCAGCTTGTCGGTCGTACCCGGCGCATAGATGCGTGCAACGTATGCGCCGTTTACGGTATTTACACTGCCATCGGCAAGGATCACGTTGGCACCTGCCGCCGCGGTATCTACCGCCGCCGTGGCGTTGGCCTCGTCCTCGTCGCCGCACTCGTATACATTGTAGAAGAAAACAGCAGGCGCTACCGTGCAGGTGATGTCCGCGTTATCGAGGATCAGCGTGACTACGGCGCTCGGATCCTTTTTCGCATCGTCGCCGAGATCCACGAGGAGCTGTCCCTTGGAGAGCTTGCCGCTCACGCGGTAAACACCCGGCTTTGTGATGTGCACAACCGTATGTGCACCCGCTTCTTCGGCGGAGTGTGCATCCGCCTCGGTGCCCTCGCCGTAAGACGCATCCTTTCCGCTCTCGTAATAAATAATATCGTTTGCACCGTATACGGCATCTTCGCTGTTGCCGGACAGCATCTCACCGTTCACCGTAACGGCGCTGTCCGAAAGCGCAATGTGCGTCTCGTCGTCGGTATGGATCACGGTATTCTCTGTATTGGGTGCCGTGGTTACGACCTCGTGAGAGGTCGTTTGCGGTTGTACGGTTGCGTCGCCGCAGCCGGGCAATACGACCAGAGCCGCCGCTAAAATAAAGCCAAGTCCTTGTTTGAGCATGTAAAAAATCCTCCGTAATTTGATGTGTATAGTATACTCTGTATGTCTGTCCGCAAAATGGCGGAAAAATGAAAGATTCGTGAAGTTTTATTCGGGATATACCCGTCTTTCCGCGGCGAAATCATCCAAAACCTCGGTCACGTACTTTCGGATATAGAATTTTGCCATATCGAGGTTAAGATCCAGATAATTGCCGCAGTCGCGTGCAGTCGCGCCGGGGATCGCGCCCGTGTAGGCAAGGATAAACTCGCACATTTCGACCATGAGCCCGTAAATGTCGATGGGCGTCAGATCGCCGACGAGGATGATATAAAAGCCGGTGCGACAGCCCATTGGACCGAAGTAGACGGTTCTGTCTTTCCACTCCGCGTGATTGCGCAAAAAGGTCGCACCGAGATGCTCGATCGCGTGTAGGGCAGGGGTGTCCATGACGGGCTCCGCATTCGGGCGCGTGACGCGCATATCAAAGGTGGTTACCACCTCACCGCCAACCTTGTCGCGGCGGGAGACATACAGACCGGTGAGCAGATCGATGTGATTGACGGTAAAGCTTGCGATTTTTTCCATGATAGTTCCTCATAGCATAAGTTTCTCTATAAATATAATACTCTTTTTTTTATGCGAAGTCAAGCCGCATAGTCATTCCGGTTTCGGTTATCCTACCTATAAAAGGAGGATGCACTATGATTCCGAAAACCCGTAAACTCGAAAAGCGTTTGCTTTGTTTGGCAATTTCCATTGCACTTTTGGGTGCTGCTCTTGTCGGTTGTCTTTGGCGGCTCCGCACCGTGCCTGCCTCTGCCGAGCCGGAGGCAGAGGACGCAGAAAAACTGCCCGCAGTACCGATTCTGATGTATCACAGCGTATGCAACAATACGCGGGTGCAGACAGATTACCGTGTTTCGCCCGAAACCTTTGAAAATGATCTTGCTTATTTGCGGGAGAACGGGTATACTGCGGTGTTTGTTGCGGATCTGATCGCCTATGTATACGAGGGCTATCCGCTACCCGAAAAGCCGGTGATTCTCACCTTGGACGACGGGTATCTCAACAATCTCACTGAGGTACTGCCGCTGTTGGAGCAATACGATATGAAAGCAACGGTGTCGGTGGTGGGCGAGTTTTCCGAGACCTTCAGTGAAACGCCCGACCGCAATCCGCTGTATGCCTATCTCACCTGGGAGGACATCCGAACCTTAGATGCCAGCGGGCGCGTGGAGATCGGTAACCATACCTATGCCATGCACGAGATCGGCACGCGGCGAGGCTGTATGAAGCTGCAGGGCGAAAGTGAGGAGAAGTATGATCAGGCGCTCACCGCGGATCTGAACAAGCTACAGGACGCGCTCACGCAGCAGTCGGGACTCACGCCGATCGTGTTCACCTATCCGTACGGCTTTATCAGCGAGGAATCGCTGCCCGTCATTCGGAAACTTGGCTTCCTTGCCGCACTGACCTGTTATGAGCGCATCAACTATATTACAGGCGAGCCGGAACAGCTTTACCGTCTCGGGCGCTTCAACCGCACCCCCGGCGTTTCTACCGAGGTGTTTATGCAAAAAGTGGGGGTGTAAAGTACAGATAACGGTAATATCGCCAAGGATCAGTTATGATCCTTGGCGATATTTATGACAGGCTTGTTCGTTTCATTTGCGTATTTCATGGCGGCATGTGCTCCGCCGCTTTCTTTTTCGACATAGCAAATCACAAGGTCACTGGCATCCACCATCCATTTGTTACGCTTAGTGATAGCTGCTTTGGGATGCGTATGACCAATACAATCCGGAATGAGGATTGCATCGTAGTATTTTGCGCAGTAGGGAAGGTCGGCAACCGTATAGGGAAGTACAAGCGTCAGATCGCTGTTATGCTTGCCGATATCTTTGCAGACTCGTTTTATGATTGAAGCAACGTATGTGTCAAATTCTCCGTTGCGCCCGATGTAAAACGCAACATAGGATTTTGTATTTAGCAGGTTTTTCAGAATCGGCACAAGGCGAGTTTCTATTCTTTGAAGATTGCATATGTCGCGGTGTCCGAAAAAACAAACGGTATAGATATGCATATGGCTGTTCATTTTTGTCTCCCCCTAGAAGATTCAATTGGTAAATATTTGATGATAATATTATAGTATTGCTTTCCAAAATAGTCAATTGCATTCTAATAAATACAGATAGTTTTAGTGACAAACCATATAATATTAGTATGAGGATCTCGGCAAAAGGGGAGGACTATCGGTATGAGTAAAGAAGTATCTTTTAAGAATCGAGATCGTTTTATACAATTGGGTATTGCGATATCTGCATTGCGCAAGTTGAAAGGAATGTCCCAAGAAAAATTCGCGGAAAAAGCAGGCATCAGCCGTTCGCTGGTTAGTACGATAGAGGCTCCGGGTATGGCAAACGGTTTTTCCCTTGAAGCGTTCTTTAATATTGCCGATGCGTTGGAAATCGATCCGGCAGATCTTATCAATGCTTCTGTATTTCCGGATCAAATAATCAGCAAGAAAAAATGAGCTACGCCGATAATCCCACATTGCAGTAATGCATGGTGGGATTTTTTGTATGTGGAGATACTGAAAAAAGTCACCACCGCGCGTCCTCCTAAACAATCCTTTCCATCTTCTTGCCTTTTTCCTCGAAATGTAGTACACTAAAACAAAAAAACGAGGAGGATGCCTATGCCTTCGCAGAGAGAGACCAATCCGTTTGCATACACCGATTCCAACAAGCGGTATTATACCTACGACTACTATCTGCGCCGCACCTT
>CAYQBT010000011.1:0-14533 GCA_964415775.1 uncultured Lachnospiraceae bacterium | reverse complement strand
AGATGCAAGTCCCTGCAACGAGTGGGAGTGATTTTTGCGTAGCAAAAATCAACTATGATCGTTTTGCAGAAATGATCATATCATAACATTTGGCGAAGCCAAATTCATAACTCTAAACTCATAACTAAACTATCTTCCGTTTGCGGAACGAGTTATCAGTTATGGTTTCCCTGCGGGCAAGTTATGATTGGCTTCGCCAAGTTTATTTTGGAGGTCATAATGTCTGCCAGTGTCTTAAGAACAGAATCCAAGGACGTTGCCAAGAGTATTGTTATCCTTTGCAGAAAGCTAAGACAAAATGGCACAGAGCCAGCTTTAACAAACCAACTTTTGCGTTGTGGCACTTCTGTTGGTGCCAATATTCACGAAGCACAGTATGCACAGGGAACTAAGGATTTTATATCAAAATTTGAGATCGCTCTTAAGGAATGTAACGAGAGCGAGTATTGGCTGGAATTACTTTTTGAAGTAGGTGACATTTCCAAAGAGGAGTTTGCGTTATATCAAAAAGCATGCATTGCACTTCGGAGGATGCTTGTTTCTTCAGTAACTACATTGAAGAATAAGTAAACAGGCTTTCGGGCATTTATGCAATTTGGAAAACTTCGCTGCAACACTTTTGCAACATGTAATGTTAAAATTGCGAAAAGGGATAGTTGCAAGCGGTTATCCAGTAAAGAAAGGCGGGAAAAACTCCTTAAGGAGATGTTCGCAGAAATCGGAGAGGGGTGCTACATAGAGCCGCCGCTTCGCGCAAATTGGGGCGGCCGTCACGTGCATTTTGGCAAAAACGTATATGTGAACTTCAATCTGACCTTGGTGGACGATACGCATATATATGTTGGAGATTATACGATGATCGGGCCCAATGTAACGGTAGCGACTGCGGGGCATCCGATATTGCCGGAATTGCGGGAAAAGGGCTATCAGTATAACATCCCTGTTACGATCGGGAAGAACTGTTGGATCGGTGCCGGTGCAATTCTGGTTCCCGGTGTCACGATAGGCGACAATTCTGTTATCGGCGCGGGAAGTGTAGATTCCTGCGAATGTAGTTGCTGTTGGAAATCCTTGCAAGGTTCTCAGAGAAATCAATGCGCATGACAGAGAATACTATTTCAAAAACCGAAAAATACAGGCAGAATAAAAAAGAAGCGGAATCGTCCGCTTCTTTTTTGCTTTTTGTGGGCGTTCTCCCACGATTCAGGTAAAAAAGGGAGAAAACCATATTTCTTTTCGTATATGGATTGTGATATACTGTTTATAGATCTCAATCCGTCTTGAAAGAGGTGATACCATGCTGCAATATACACAGCGACCGATGTGGCTGAAAAAAGCGGAGGTGCTTGGCGAAGCGCCGATCACGATCCGCGCTGTAGTTTGCAACGCGGTTATGCCTGTCGATATTTCCTCCGGGCATTTATGCTCGAATGAAGTGTTTGAGGTAGATGTCATTACAGCCGGAAACGGATTTTGTCAGGTTTTCGGTCAATCGATCCCCTGCAAGCAAGGAGACATTTTTGTCATTCCGCCGGATATTCCGCACAGTTGCTTCGTTTCCGGCGGCGAAGAAGAGCTGCATGTGATCCGGTTGTATTTTGACATACAGGACTGGTTTGACGGCGAAGTCGTGAATGCCGGCAATCCCCGCTATTGCTACGGCGTTTTTTGCGGTGGCTCCGTAATCGCGTATGCCACCTTGAACGCATCGGCGTATGAAAGCGTTATGAGAACTTTAGACACCGTTTCAAGTGAAGTTGCCGAAAAGCAACAGGACTGGCAGGAAGCAGTACGCGCGGAGCTTTCGATGCTGTTTATCACGCTTGCCAGATATATCGGGAAAGCAGAGCACATTCCGTTTGAAACGGGAAAAGAATGGCAGTATGCAGGCGTGGCAGTGCGCATGGTGATGGAGAACTTTGCGGACAGCGAGTTACGGCTTGAAACGCTTGCGGAAAGCTTATACATAAGCAAATCACAGTTCAGCAGATTGTTCAAAGAATTCACGGGCGAGCCGTTTTCGGAGTACTTGCGAAGCGTGCGGATGAATCACGCTTGCAGACTTTTTCGGGAAAGTGATCTGTCGGTGGAACAGATCATACAAGCGTGCGGTATGCGCGATGCCCGCTCGTTTTACAAGAACTTTCAAAAGCATACCGGCAAAACCCCCAGTCAATATAAAGAAGACAAAAAAATACGAAATATAAAGGGAGAAAAAATCATGGTTATTTTAAGTGACATTTCTGAAAAAATGCAGCAGGGCAGAGGCAAGGTCGTAGCAGAACTTGTCAAGCAGGCACTCGATGAGGGATGCGATCCCGAAAAGATCCTCAATGAGGGCTTGCTTTGCGGCATGGACGTGATCGGCGAAAAGTTCCGCAAGAATGAAATCTTCGTTCCCGAAGTGCTGGTCGCCGCAAGAGCGATGAATATGGGTGCACAGATCCTCAAGCCGTATCTTGCGGCAAACGGCGTTACCAACGTCGGTAAAGTATGTCTTGGCACCGTGCACGGCGACCTCCACGACATCGGAAAGAATCTTGTCAAGATGATGATGGAGGGCAAGGGCATTGAGGTCGTTGACCTTGGCACCGACGTTCCTGCCGAAACCTTTGTGCAAGCCGCAATCGAGCAGAATTGCGACGTGATCTGCTGTTCTGCACTTCTCACCACCACGATGAATGTCATGGAAGACGTTGTCAAGGCGGCAGAAGCAGCCGGCATCCGTGATAAGGTCAAGATCATGATCGGCGGTGCTCCCGTGAACGAGGAGTTCTGCAAGCAGATCGGTGCGGATGCGTATACCGAGGATGCGGCAAGTGCGGCAAATGTTGCACTTGAGTTTTGCAAAGCTAAATAAAGGAGAGGACTATGAAAAAACTATCAGCCGAGGCGCATGCGTATCTTAATGATAAGGCACTTATTGCCGAAAGAGATATGTGGTTTGACAGAATGACCGCATTGTTCGATGGTAAGGAGGATGAGTATAATAGCCGCAAGGTTTTTACTTTGCATGGAATAGTTCCTCGCCCTCGTGACAATTGGTACTTGTATACCGAGCCGGAAGATTGGATTATAGATTGCCTTGAACTTATGTTTACAAACAAAGTTACTTCGGAAGACGGCTTTACACCTGTTTGCGTTGCGTATCCGCCTTATGGTGTGCACTATATTGACAAAATGCTCGGTGCAAATGTGCATTTTCATGCGGGGCAGTGGAATGCAGATTATTTGAAAACGCCTATTGGTGCACTCGAGATGCCCGACCTTGATAAAGATGAAACCTGGCAACTTTCAAAGCGTGCGGTTAAGGCATTTTTGGATGCAGATGTAAAACTTCCTTTGTTTGGAACTCCCACGCTTTCGAGTGCGCTGAATATTTTGCTTAATTTGTACGGACAGGAGGCACTCATCGCCATGTATGACGATGAGGATGCCGTGCGCCATGATCTTGACGTTATTAACACCCTTATCCGTACATTGCACAGGTGGTATATCGACAACGTTCCAAAGGCACAGTATCAAGCAGTTGTGCCGTGGGCGAGAACACAACCTCCCGGATACGGTCAGCTTTGCGGTTGCACAACGCAACTTCTCGGCAAGGACTTGTATCGTGAGTTTATTGCAGAACATGACAACGATATTCTCGGTGAATACGAGCATGGCGGCATGATTCATCTTTGCGGCTCACATGCGCAGCACATGGAAACATTCCGTAACATGAAAAATCTCCGTTCTGTTCAGCTTAATGACCGTGCGGCAGAAGACCTTGAACTCTATCTTGAAGGACTTCGTGATGACCAGATTATATATGTAAATCCTTGTCAGGGTATGCCTGTCGAAAAAATAGTAGATATCTCAAATGGCGAAAGAATAGTTCTGGTTAAAAGCTGCCCTTCGCCCGATAAGCGGCTAAAATAGTGCAGGAGTTAATAAATGAAACAAAACATAGTTGAATTGCTGAAAAAAGCAGCAAAAGCAGATAAAAAGCAGGGACTGCCGATTCTTTCATTCCCTGCGGCACAAAAGCTTGGCGTTACAGTTGAAGAACTTGTAAAGAATTCCGAGCTTCAGGCAAAAGCGATCGAGACCGTGGCACATGCAACCGATACGATCGCCGCAATCAGCCTGATGGACTTGTCGGTCGAGGCGGAAGCGTTTGGCGCAACGGTAAAGTTTGCGCCCGACGAGGTGCCTGCCATTATCGGTCAGCTTGTGTCCGACGAAGATGCGGCAGATGCGCTCGAAGTGCCTACGCTTGACAAGGGCAGAGCGGCCGTTTGCATAGAGGGCATCCGCCTTGCGGCAGAGAGAATTACGGATAAGCCTGTGCTTGCAGGGATGATCGGTCCGTATTCGCTGGCAGGCAGACTCATGGACGTGACCGAGATCATGTATCTTTGCTACGACGAGCCCGAAACGGTGCATAAGGTGCTAAGCAAGGCGACGGCATATCTTATAGAGTATGCAAAAGCGTTCAAGGCGGCAGGCGCATCCGGCATTATGATGGCAGAACCGCTTGCAGGCATTATGAGCCCTGCAATGGCAGAAGAATTTTCTGTTCCTTATGTAAAGCAGATTATTGAAGCGGTACAGGATGAAGAGTTTGCCGTTATGTATCACAATTGCGGCAATGCGGTTCTGAATATGGCAGAGGAAATATTCTCCCAAGGCGCGGCGGCTTACCATTTCGGAAATGCCATTGACATGGAGTCAATGCTGGAAAAAGCACCGAACAACACAATTTGTATGGGCAACATCGACCCCGTAGCGCAGTTTGCAGACGGCACACCCGAAAGCATGACCGAAGCGGTGAACGATCTGCTCGGCAGATGCGCAAAGTATCCGAATTTTGTCATTTCTTCGGGATGCGACATTCCGCATCACGCGGCGTGGGAGAACATTGACGCGTTCTTTAAGACGGTAGGGCAGTGGAAAAACTGAATTTTGTAAAAATTGCAAAGGAATCGGGCTTTTCCGGCGCTGAAATGATAGCAGCGGAGGATGTCGTTTTGTCCCGCGAATTTCGGGATGCGTGCGCGGCAAATCGTTGCGGCGTTTACGGGAAATGCTATATGTGTCCGCCGGACATCGGCGACATAGATACGCTTATGGCAAAGGTACGTGCGTTTACGCACGGACTGTTGTTGCAAACCATAGCACCTCTTGAGGACAGCTATGACTTTGAGGGCATGGTAGCCGCCGGAAAGAAGCATGCGCTTCTTACACGGGAGCTATGGGCGAAGCTCAGCACGGCTTTGCCCAGCGGTTCGATTTGTCTTAGTAAAGGCGGGTGCGGCTTTTGCAAAGTATGCGCCAAGGTGACAGGCGAGCCCTGCCGCTTTCCAAAGGAGGCGCTTTCTTCTCTTGAAGCTTACGGTGTGAGTGTGTCGGAAACGGTTGCAAAAACTTCGCTTAAGTACATAAACGGGCAAAATACCGTAACGTATTTCAGTTTGATCTTGTTTTGTGATTAGGAGCGTGTTATGCCGATACTTAAGGTGTTACAAAACGGAATAACAAAGACGGTTGCTTTTGAGGGCGAAAAACTGCTCGGAGATTTACTCGGACTCTCTGACATACATATCGACAAGCCCTGCGGCGGTCGCGGTGTGTGCAAAAAGTGCACGGTCATCGTGGACGGCAAAGAGGAGCCTGCGTGCCGATATATTGTACGGAGTGACGCTGAGGTGATCCTGCCCGATCACAAGGATATTGTCTCGGTTACAGGTGCGGCGGAGACCGGCGAGGTTACCGAAAACGTTTGTTTGTGCCTTGATATCGGCACAACCACGCTTGCCCTTGCACTTGTGTCGCTGGATGACAAGCAGATCATCAAAACAAAAACCGCACCGAACCCCCAGAGAGAATTCGGTGCAGACGTTATTTCCAGAATCGAGTTTTGCACCAAAAACGGTGCCGGAGAACTGCAAAGGGCGCTTTTGGGTACCCTTAGAGAGATGGCCTCCGCTATGCTCGCCGAGTATTCGGTACAGTCGGTTGAAAAAATGTATGTGGCAGGGAATACAACCATGTTGCATCTGTTTTTCGGGGTGGATTGTTCGTCGCTCGGCGTCAGTCCGTACACCCCGAAATTTCTGGAAGAAAAACGGGCAAGCGGCAAGGCGCTTGGCCTTGCAAACATCGGGGAAGTAATCACGCTTCCGGGTATATCCGCCTTTGTCGGCGCGGATATTGTTGCAGGACTCGGATACGTCGAAAAACCGACAGACGGTAAGCATTCGCTTCTTATCGACCTTGGCACCAATGCCGAGATTGTGCTGTTTAACAAAGAAAAATATCTGTGCGTTACGGCGGCGGCAGGACCTTGCTTTGAGGGCGCAAATATCTCCTCGGGAATGAGTGCAACTGCAGGTGCTGTCAGCCAATACTTTGCCGATGGGGCATATTCCGTGATCGGCGGCATAGATCCGGCGGGAATCTGCGCAACCGGGCTTGTAGACATCGTAGCCGAGCTTGTGCGAAATGGAACCGTAGAAGAAAGCGGCTACATGGAGGAGGATTTTTCCCTGACCGATGCTGTAAAGGTATCTACGGGCGATATACGGGAATTTCAGCTTGCGAAATCCGCGGTGATGTCGGCAATACAGTGCCTTATGCGGCGCAGTCATGTAGGATACGAGGACGTGGAAAAAATGTACGTGGCAGGCGGCTTTTCTGCGCAACTGAATATCGGAAACGCGGCAGATCTCGGACTGCTCCCGAAAGAGCTTGCAGACAGATTTCTGCCCGTCAACAATTCCAGCTTGCTCGGAACGGTGCGATTCGCTTGCGAGGGAAACGACCTTGCGCAGATCGCGAAAAAAGCAGAGTTTATCGACCTCGGCGCGGACAGTTTGTTTTCCGAGTTATTTTTTGAAAACATGGCATTTTAATTAGAAAACAAGGAGCATTGCATTTGCAAGGCTCCTTGTTTTTTACATCAATCCCATGCACCAGATCACAGCCAGTGCGGTCAATGTCACCAGCGTATCAATAGTGATCCCGTAGAACATGGGGGCAAGACCGGCTTTTTTGAAGTCGGTTATACTCGTTCCAAGACCGATAGCAGCCAGCGCACTGACCATCAGGAATTTGCTGGTGCCTTTCATAATTCCGGAGACGGCTGCGGGAATACAGCCCACGCTGTTCAGAATAGCGAGCAGCAGGAATCCGCCAATAAACCAAGGGATGATCTTCATCAGATTTACCTTTTGCCCCTTGTTTGCGGCTTTCAGCTCTTTCTGCTTGATGCGCGTGCCGATATAGGCAAACACAAGCACAGTCGGAATAATGGCAATGGTTCGGGTCAGCTTGACCATGGTAGCGAAGTCACCGGCGGCTTCGGAGAAAGCGTATCCGGAGGCAACCACGCTGGCGGTATCGTTTACAGAGGTTCCCGCCCAGATGCCGTAGGCAATATCCGTCATGTTCAGCGCCGCGCCCATCAAGGGATACACCGCGACCATTACCATGTCGAAAAGGAATGTGGAGGACATGGCAAACGCGATGTCTTTGTCATCGGCATCAATGACCGGAGCGATCGCGGCTACAGCAGAGCCGCCACAGATTCCGGTTCCGGCAGAGATCAGGTTGCCAAGTTTCCAGTTCAGTCCGAAAAGCTTGCGGATGAAATAGCCGCCGCCAAAACACATGGCAAAGGTGAAGATCATCACAAAAAAGGTCATCTTGCCTACGGAAAGAATGGTGTTCACGCTGAGGGATGCGCCCAAAAGGACGATTGCCGTCTTCAGGATCTTCTTGGATGTGAATTTCAAAGCCGGTTTCATCCATGCCGGATGGAAAAAGCTGTTGATGATCGTACCCATAAACAGGGCAATGATCGATGCTCCCAAAAGGTCTCCGGGAATCAGTGTTTCTAACAGTACAGCCAGCCCGGCTATCGCAAAGCATATTGCAACACCCAGTATAAACATACCGCGGCCCTTGGTTTTCGTCTGCATGGAGTATCTCCTTGATCGTTCGCGTTATCACCGCACAGGGAGCGTAAAACCGCTCCCCGCGCGCTGTGTACAGTATAGCAAACGAGAAAAGTTTTGTCAAGTTTTGCAGATTTCATGTAAAAAAAGAGCACGTCTGAAAAAATATGGTATACTTTATGTAACGTTTGCGAGCTTTTGCTATCTAATAGTTGAAAAGGAGGTGAAACTGTGACGGATTTCGAAAAGCTTTTTCATGAAAACAGGGATCGCATAGTCAAATACCTGTTAAAACTGACTCGCAACGCTTCTCTTGCAGAAGAGTTGGCGGGGGAAACCTTTTTTCGAGCATACATGAACTTTGCGAGTTTGCGAAATAAAGAAAAAGCGACTGTTTGGCTGTGTCAAATTGCGAAGAATACATATTTCGCTTGGTATAACGAGCATAAAAAAATCGTTTCTTTGGAGGAAGCACAGAGCGACAGTGGCTTTGAGAATATCGAAGAATCTTTTGTCCGAAAAGAACTCTCAAAAAAAGCCTTTGCGCTTTTGCAGGAGTTGGAGGAACCGTACAAAGAGGTCTTTATGCTATCGGTGTTGGGCGGTTTTTCGCTGAAGGACATCAGCAGTATCTTTGACAAAAGTGAAAGCTGGGCGAGAGTCACATTTTACCGTGCCAAGCAAAAACTATTAGAAAGAATGAGGTAATTATAATGGATTGTAAGGTTATTCAGGATCTGCTCCCTTTGTACATGGATGATTGCTGTTCGCTGGAAAGTGCAAGTATTGTGGAAAACCATATCCAAACCTGCCCACACTGCAAAGCTTTTTATGAGAATATGAAAACTCCCACGGAGCTAAGTGCAACCTTTTCTGCGCCGGTCCGTCTGAACCGCATAAACGATTGGAAAGCATCGGTTCTCCAATCTATTCTGCTTTTCGTTTCTTTTGCGATCATTACGGTAGGTGTTGCGTTAGAAGCGGGAACTCCGGAGGGGATAACAAACGGTAATTGGGCATTTGCGCTGATACTTCCGGCGACCGGATTTATGCTTTCGCTTGCAAATTGGTATTTTGTAAGGCTGTATCAAAACAGAAAATCGTTTTCAAGCGCATCTTGTTTCGCAACCCTTGGAGCCACGGTTTTGACATATATTTGGGCGGTTGTGCATTATGAAGTACATATGTTTTCGGCGTTTTTGGCAAGCGGCTTGGTATTGACGGCATTGCTTTGCTTTTTATCTAAAATCCTGTCTGCACAATATGCAAAGATGCTTGGTAAAGAATGAGCGGCACGATGGAGAGAGTAAAAGCAGGCTTCAACACGCTTCTCGGATTGGCGCTTCTTGCATGCAGTGCGCTCAATCTCATACTGTACCACTTGGGATATGAATACAGACCAAATAAGTATATTGACTTTATAGTAATGTACGGTATAGTTGCGGTCACAAGCAGTATTTTTTCCTTTCGGTACAAGAAAAAAGCTTGCAAAACCGCAAAGGTTTTTGGTTGTATCATGCCGCTGTTTTCTCTTTTTTATATACGCACCTTGCCCCTTGCGTTTGATCTTAAAATAGATAATCGGACGCATAATGCATTCTATTATTGGGTATTATTTGCAATAACTATGGCGGCGGGCTTGGTAATATTCTTTGCATATATTTCAATTCGATGGGTGAAGATCGGCGTAGGATGTGTTACTGCTGTTTTTTCACAGTTCTTTCTATTGCTTCTGTCTCTGGCATTTCTTCTTTCAAATTTTGGAGAAAGTACCGCTGTTCAAACTTTGAATTCTCCCGACAATACATATTCCGCTTGGGTGATTTCTTCAAATCAGGGGGCGCTCGGCGGTTCTACAGAAATATATGTCCGCAATATTTCAAAAGATATAGACCTCTTGGGAGGGGCTTTTCGCACAGAGACGGAATTGGTTTGGTCAGGCGGATGGGGCGCGGATCCGATTATGCGCTGGGAGGATGATACTACCCTTTTAGTCAATAATGAACGGTTGGCGGTGCCGATAGAGTAGCAGACGGAATTGAAATCAGAATCGGGGTGTCTTACACCGCAGGAGAAATGATGGATAAAGATACATATATTCAGCAAGCGACAGCAAGCTTGAAAAAAGGAATGCTTATTGTAGCAGTTTTACTTGTTGTGGGAATCGTTGCTTTTCCCAGTATTTTGAATGATCTTCCGTCAAAGAAACGGGTATTTGCATTGGTAAACGAGAACCATGCGCTGCTTTGGGAGGCGATTTGGACTAACGAATATGAAAAAGCTCTTGCAATCAAAGGCATTCAAAACGTACATGTGTATGATGATGCGATAGAGTTTTATTGTGGCGGGAGCGGCATGGGATCTCAAACGAGATACCGGGGCTTTTATTATTCGGCGGACAATACGTTGTCTGGATTGGATTTTTGTAGAGAATCTGGTTTGTCGCGCGAGGAAAAAGGTTTTTCTTACTATGAAAAGGATGGCGACAATTCCTATTATACCGAAAAGATTCGAGATAATTTCTTTTATTATGAAGCGCAGTTTTAATGCAAAGAAATCGGCACAAAGCGTTTAAAAAAAGCAAAAAAGACCTCTAAATGAGGTCTTTTTTGCTGTGAAAAAGTTGTATCTGCGGAAAAAATGTGGTATAATGGCAGTACTTGTAACGACAGGACGCGCAGGCGTGCGGTGCATACGGCAATCAAAGCCAAAAGTATCACCCAAAAGGAGACATAGCATGGATAGATTTTTTAAGTTCAAGGAGCGGGGGACAAGCGTAAAAACCGAGTTTATCGCCGGTATGACCACCTTTTTTGCGATGGTTTATATCCTGATGGTAAACGCCAATATGTTTGCCGATCCGTTTGGTGACGGCTCAAATCCGCTTGGCGTTTCGTACGGCGCGATCTATATCGCAACGGCAATTTCTGCGGTTGTCGGTACGATCTTAGCCGGCTTGCTCGCCAACCTGCCGTTGGCACAGGCAAGCGGCATGGGTCTCAATGCCTTTTTCGTCTACACCGTTTGCATCGGGTTCGGTCTGTCGTATGCCAATGCGCTCGTGCTTATCTTGATCGAAGGCACGGTTTTCATTCTTCTCACCGTGACCGGTCTGCGCAAGAAGATCTTTGATGCTCTGCCGGATGCGGTCAGAGTGGCGATCCCCTCCGGCATCGGTCTGTTTATTGCTCTGCTCGGACTGCAGAATGCGGGCATCGTTGTGCCGGACACCTCCACCTGCGTGGATCTTGCCTCCTTCAATCTGCTCAGCCAGCGTTGGAGCGACATTATGCCGATGCTTGTGACGCTGTGCACATTCCTTGCCATTGTCATCATGAGCCAGAAAAAGATCCGCGGCTCGGTGCTGATCGGCATTCTCGGCGGTATGGTGCTGTACTATCTGCTGGGACTGACCGTCCCCGGCTTTTACGCGGCGCTGGATATTCAGTTCGTCAGCCCGATCAAGGCATTCGAAGAATTCGGTGCACAGTCTTTTGGCAAGGTGTTTACCGAGGGATTTGACTTCTCCGCGTTTGTTGCGGAGCATGGCAGCGCCAATTTGATCCTCACCATTGTCACTACCGCGCTTGCGTTCTGCATGGTGGACATGTTTGATACGCTCGGCACGCTGTATGCCGCTTGTGAGCGCGCAAACCTGATGGACGAGAACGGCGAGCCGATCAACATGAACCGCGGTATGCTGTCCGATGCGATCGCAACTACTGCGGGCGCGATTTGCGGCACCTCGACGGTGACCACCTTCAGCGAAGTGAATGCCGGCGTTGCCGCCGGCGGCAGAACCGGTCTTACGTCTGTGTTCTGCGGCATCTTCTTCTTCATTGCCATGTTCTTAAGCCCGATCGCACAGCTTATCCCCAGTTGCGCGACGGCGGCGGCACTCGTTTATGTAGGTCTGCTGATGATGGGCTCGATCAAGAATATCGAGTGGGACAATTTCAAGATCTCCGTTCCCGCATTCCTGACGCTGGCGGTCATGCCGTTTACGTATAACATTTCCTACGGCATCGCCTTTGGCTTGATCTCCTACATTGTGATCAGCGTTTTCTGCGGTGATGGCAAGAAGATCAAGGCAAGTTCGTGGAGCATTGCATTTTTGTTTATTGCGATGCTTCTGCTGACACACTAAGTCTTCTATAACGAAAAAACAAGCTCACAGAGCTTGTTTTTTCGTTATCAGCGAGAGGGTCTGTCGCCGCGCGGCGGTCTACCAAAGGGGGGAGGCGGCATATCGTTTTCTTTCGTCTGATACCGCTCGGCCTGTGTGGAGAAGAGCTTGTGATACTTGCCTCCGAGTGCCATCAGCTCGGTGTGGCTTCCGTATTCGACCACTTTGCCGTTTTCCAGCACGATAATACGGTCGGCAATCGTAGCGCTGGACAGACGGTGGGAGACGAAGATGCTTGTTTTTCCTTTGCGGAGCCTGTCAAACTGTTTGTAGATCTCCTGTTCGGCGATAGCGTCAAGAGATGCGGTTGGCTCGTCCAGAATGAGGATGTCCGCATCCGAGTAAAACGCGCGCGCCACCGACAGTTTTTGCCATTGTCCAACCGACAGCTCGGTGCCGTCACGCTCGAAAAATCTCGTGAGCGGTGTGTCGTAGCCGCGGGGGAGCTTTTCAATAAAGTCATGCGCGCCGGCGCTTTTTGCGGCGGCTTCAATCGCTTCGGGGAGCTTTTCGCGGGAGGCACATCCGAACGCGATATTGTCGCCGACGCTTTCTGCATACTTGCCGAAGTCCTGAAAGATAATGCCGTACAGCTTATACAGCGAGGTAAGATCGTATTCCCGGATATTTCTGCCGTCGAGCAGGATCTCGCCCTCTGTGGGATCGTACAGTCTTGTCAGCAGCTTGATCAGCGTGGTCTTGCCCGCGCCGTTCAGTCCCACCAGCGCGACGGTTTGTCCCGCCTCGATCGTCAGATCAATGTTGCGGATGATGTCGCGGTCGGCGCCCGGATAGCGGAAGGAAACGTTTTTTAGCTCGAGGGTGTGTCCGCATTTCGTTTTCGGCTCGATCGGCGATGGGAGAATCGGCTTTACCGTTTGCTTTTCGTTCATAAACAGAATCATATTGTCGATGAACAGCGAGCCCTCGTAGATGGTGGCGGTCACGCTGATGATGGCGGTGAGTGCCGCCGAGATCGAATTGAGCGCACCGGTGTAGACAGAGTAATCGGCGATCTGTGTAACGTTTGTGGCGATCATGTAAAAGAGGATGCCGTTCATCGCCGCGGTCGCAAAGGAGAGCGCCAGATTCCATGTCTCCTCCTGCCAGATCAGCTTTTTGATGCCGGCAAAATAGCCGCGGAAGACCTCGTTGTATTTGCCGATGAGGAGATCCGACAGGTCAAACAGGCGCACCTCCTTGACCATATCCTTGTTGACCAAAAGGTCGCTGTAATAGGTCATTTTGCGGCGATCCTTGGAGCGGCGGAACATATAATTAAAGTTTTTGCGGCGGAAGTGGAAGGATACGATCGCACTGCATAAAGTGAGCGCCAGAAATGCCGCAAAAAAGAGGAGGCTGGAGCGCGGCAGTATTTGCAGGATGACGGTCAGCACGGTGAAATAGCTGATCATCGAGATCACCTTGGAGATCAGTTCAAAGGAGGAGCGCAGGATATTGACAGGGCGCATTCCTGCCTCGCGGTTGGCGTTTTCCAGCCGTTCGTAAAAGTCGGGCATATCAAAGGAGGCAAGATCAACGGTCTTCGCTTTGTGCATGATCTTGTTTTTGACGTGGTTTGTGACCTTTTCGCCGGTGATCTTGGTGAGCATCCCCGAAAGGCTGTTGGTCAGCGTGTTGAGGAACAGGTAGCCAAACTGCCAGATCAGCGGCAAAATGAGATCCACTTCCTCGGTGAAGCTGCGTACAATGCAGTCGAGCAGGTGTGCCGCGATCAGCGTACCGACCAGCGGCATAATGCCGTTGTACACGGTCATAAACAGCATGAAGATCAAGAGGATCGGTTGCGTTTCCCACACAAGTTTGAATATGTACAAGAGGCGCGAGCAGGTGCCGCCCACGGTCTTTTTTAGGTAGCTTGGAACTTCACGTAAGTTTTTCGGCTTTGTCTCTTTGAAGCGTTCATTCATCTCCGACGGAGGAGATCCATATCCCGTTCCCATAATTTCATCCCTTTCAAACTATTTTGCTATCATTGTACCATACGGTGCAGATTTTTTCAATATTCCGCGAGAACTTTGCAACAATTTGAAAACAAAAGCGGCAGACCGTGCGGTCTGCCGCTTTTGTAATTACTCGCCCGATGGGGCAAAGAAGAATTTGTCTGTGGGGTAGGGCTCGCCGAAGACGGGATCGCCGTTTTCATCAAAGGTGATCGGTTGCACTGCGAGGATGCGTCCGTCTCCGCCCTGATAGTGGTAGGAAAGCCAGTATTCGGTGCCGTCGGGAGACATAAATACAGAGCAATGTCCGGGCGAACGGATGCCGTTTGCTCCCTTAAAGACCGCGTACTCGGTCTTTGTCCAGGAGGATTTCGCGAGGATGTCATCCCCTGTGAATTCGAGCAGTCCGAGACAATAGTGGTCACCGGATACGCTGTTTGCCG
>CAYQBT010000010.1:12765-14627 GCA_964415775.1 uncultured Lachnospiraceae bacterium | reverse complement strand
CCATGGTCTTCTTCTCGCCGTTTACCGTGTAGTCGGTCTTGCCCAGCGTCATCTTCAGCGTAACGCCACTCGCTTTGCCAAACTCGATCGTTTGCGAGGTGCCGTCTGTGTAGGTGACGGTTGCCGACACGGCAGGGGTGCGGATGATCGAATAGCCGCCGTCGGAGATCACATCGACTACCTTGCCGTCTGCCTGCACGCTCTGCACCGTTTTGCCCGCATCGGGAAGTGCAAAATACGTGCCTTCCATACCGTGCTTTGCCGCAATATAGCTCTCAGTCGAGCGATAGATCGAAGCCGCGGTGGTATACTCCATCTGCACGAAGGTTTCTTTGCTGTCGTCGGCATCGGTTACATCCGGCTCAAACAAAAGCGCTGTGATGTAGGCTTTTTCGCCGTCCACCGGAATGAGATATGCGCCGTTTTTAAAGGTGACCTCTGCCGCCGCATTCAGCGTAGCGGAGGTTTTTGTACCGCCGTATTGCTGCAGCGTCATGGTCGTACCCTCTGCAAGCTTCTTGTAGGCAATGCCCTGCTTGTCGAGTACCGCAAGGATCTGGTCGATGCCCCTTGCATCTGCCGCCATGACATACGCGGTCGGCAGCGTGCGATAGCGGATGGGAGTATCATAAGTATACATATAGGTGGTGTTTTCTTCTACGCGCACGGTAGTATCGGCACCGATAAGCGGATTGTTCCACTCGACCCGTCTCTCGTCGGTGCGGGACATCGCCGATTGCAGAATGACCGGCGTTTTGCCGTCATAGACCTGCGCGCTCTCGGCGATCGCCGCGCGCGTCTTTGCTACATTCTTCGCCATTTCGCCGTCCATTTCGAGCACGATGTCCACCAGCGCCTTGATACCGCAAAGCTGCGCATAAGTACGGCGTGCGATGGAGCTCTGACCGCCGGTGATGCCGGGGATCTCCAAAAGATAGGAATAGGAGCCCAAAAGTCCGAAATAGTTGGTGTTGATGGTCGAGGACGAGCTCGGCTCATAGTGGAAGATGCGCAGTCCCTTGTCGGTGAGCGCGTCCAACGCCTCGTTTGCAATACGACCCGCGTCGTTGTCTGCCGCGGCACGGTCACCGCCGAGAACTGCGAGCAGATCGCCCGCGCTCATCAGCGCGCCCTGTCCCTTCATGCCCGCATCATAGATGTCAGTGGTAAACTGTGCATCCGACCATTTCGGTCCCGCCTTCGCCTCGTGGCAATCGAGCGTGAGCGTGGGCATAAAGAGTTGATACACTCTCGCAACGCCCGCGATCTCCGCACTCGAAAGTGCCATATAATCGCGGTTGAGGTTGCCGATGCCGAGCGACGTGGTGGTCGGTCTGTTGCGCAGGAATGCCTGGGCACCGTCGGGATTGGTGCGCGGGATCACAAGCACCGCGCCGATGTTCGTGCCCTCCAGCACCGTTTTGCCGTATGCGCCCGCCATCTCGGAAATGAAGGCAAGCGTACCCTCGGTGCCGGTCGGCTCATCACCGTGCGTGCCGCCCGTAAACATTAGAATATCGCGTCCCGTCGCCTTTCCTACAACTGCCGCCGCCTCTGCAAGGCTCGCGCCCTCGGGAATGGGATCCAGCGTGAAGAGTGCAACGGGAATGCTGTAGCCATACGGCGATTTTGCGATCTCATACACATACATATAGGTGCAGGCCTTCGATTTTTCCGCAAGGAAATCTACAAGCTCGGCTTGCGTGGTGTACACCGAGGAGGTGCCGTACCGCTTATTGAAGAAGGGGGTATCCGGCTGGAAATATCCCTCGAGATCGGTTTCATCGTAGTATGCTTCCAGCATTTCATCGCTGTGGAAATATCCCACCTTAAAGTCAAAGCCGTCTTTATCGACCTTGTCA
>CAYQBT010000010.1:0-12755 GCA_964415775.1 uncultured Lachnospiraceae bacterium | reverse complement strand
CGTTCAGCGTATATGTCTCACTCCGTCCGTCCACGTATAGCGCCTTGCGCATGTAGTTGGAATTCGTATCCTTGGACACGACGGTCACGTTGTAAAGTCCCGGCTTCAGATTGTAGGTCGCCGAGGTCGAAGTGGTCTTTGCCGCCGAAAGCGTGCTTGCGGAGGTATCTCTGCCTGCACGCAGACGAACCTCGAAGCCCTCCTTGTGCTGTACGATCACTGTGGTCGTCGCGTATGCACCGTCAAAGGTGATATTGTAATTTTTGCCTTCGATCACAAGCCTTTCATCGGCTTGCGGCGTATAGGTGATCGCAGCACCCTCCTCCGCGGTCGGTGCGGTGATATAGGTGACGGGGAGAGGCGTGCCGTTGATCGTAAGCTCGGTCTTGCCCGAAAGCTTCATCGCCGTCAGCTTTGCCGCGGGTGCAAGCTCAAGCTTGCCGCCGCCGATCAGCGATTTCACGATCGAGGTAGCGCCGATCGAGACCGTGCCGCCTCCCGAAAGATCGATGGTGGTATCCGAGGACTGGACGCTGCCGAACACCGTGCCGCCTGTCAGCGTGATGCTGTTTTTGCCGACAAGGTCGCCGTAGACGCTGCCGCCGTTCATCACGATGGTGCCGGTGCCCTTGACCGTACTGCCGGTATCGCCTGCGGCGTAGACGTTTTTGGTACCTGCGATGTCCGAGCCGGAGCTGAAGCCGTTGACCTGATAATAGCAGAGCTTGCCGCCGTTGATCTCGATATAGGTATCGCCCGTGACGGTACCGGCATTACTGCCGCCGAAGAGACTGCCGTTGAAGTCGCCGCCGTTGACGATAACGCGGGTACTGCCGTCAAGACCGGTGGAGTAGCCGCCGGCATACAGCGAATAGTATGCATACGCATCCTCTTCGATCACGATCTCGACGTTGCCCTTGGTGGTGGTATTCTTATTGCGGGAAGCACCGATGATGTTGTGGTTGATGCCGCACTTGCCGCCGAGCTTCATATAAATATTGCCGGTGAAAACGCAGGCACGGCTGCCGTCGCCGAGCGTGCCGCCGACAAGTCCCTGTGTGGAGGAGGTATACAGAAGCGAAGCGCTGCCTGCAAAGGTGAGGTGCGCGTCACCCGTGAAGTTGCCGGTATAGCTGCCGCCGCAGACCGAGTTGTCAAACGCGCCGCCGGTGATCTCCACATAACTGTTGCCCGTGAAGTTGCCCGTCCGGTTGCCGCCGTAGACATTGCGGAACATGCCGCTCTTCACCGTGACGTGTGAGTCTCCGGTGTAGTCGCCGCTCTCCACGCCGCCGACGATGGAAAGATTCGACTTGCCGGTATAGTTCAGGCAGACAACGCCGGCATCGACCGTGATCGGATTACCTGCCGCATAGAAGTAGAGCGCGGTGCCGGTATATTCGGTTCTCTCCAGCACAATGTCGCGGAAGGTCGTGTCTGCACCGAGCGTGACGCTTGCCGCGATCTGCAACGACGCGGAATCGGTATAGTCCTCATCCCCGTATTTCGAGGTGATGACGACCGCGCCGGTTTTCGGCAGAGTGGTTGCCGTTTCGATTGCGGTGTCGCCCGCAAGGACGACCGTTCCGCCGTCCGGTAGCGCTTCAAGCGCTTTCGCAAGCGACGTGTACGCATCCTTGGTTGCGCCCGTGCCGTCTACGTACACGGTTTTGGATTTTGCGGTTTTTTCCGCGCCCGTTGCCGTGATACAAAGGGGAATCATCATACAAAGAGTAAAACAAAGTAAGAATTTACGCATAACTGCCTCCTGTTTTGCTTTCTACTTTTATTATAATGCAGACATAAAACGCAAGCAAGTTGAAAAAACGGCGTAAAAAAATACAGTACTTTTTCAACCGTCAAGTCTTGCCATGAACCGTAGCTTATGGTACAATGTTAGAAAAAAGGAGGGAAGAAGCATGCCGATTTTTATCGACTCGCGCAAGGATCGCTCTGCCACCTGCTGGCGACGCTTGAAAATGGCGGGCATAACCGAGGAAGCCGCCAAGCGACGTATCAAATGCTTTTCCGTGCGTTCCCGAGAGGAGCTGCTGACCTTGGCTGCCGCGTATACGGAGCCCTCTTCCCTCGTTCTGCTTCTCGCCTCCAACAAGGAGATCTGCGAAGCCAGAGAGGAATATGCGGACATTTCCATGCCGATCATCGTCTTTGCACACCATATCTACGATCCGCTTGTAGATGAATTTTCCTATGTCATGAGCGATCTTTCGGGTGCCATGAGGCGAGCCGTGACCCATCTGCAGGAGCAGGGTGCAACACGACCGGCACTCTTTGCCGTAAACTACCACAGCAACCACGACTATTGCCGCGTGGAGACCTTTAAGCGTATCTTCGGAATCGAACGGCCTCTTGTTTTCGATCTTTCCCAAGGGGAGACCGCCTGCGTTCGCAAGCTGCTTGCCTGCACCGAACCCATTGACGGGCTTCTCTGCACCAACGATTTTTGTGCGCTGCGGCTCATGCATGTGCTGGACGCGCTGGACGCGGATTGGAGCAGCAAAATGCTGATGCTCGGTTTTACGGATTCCAATCTGTCTGCATTGCACCGCCCGTCTCTGACCTCTACCTCGCTGAACTATTTTGCCGGCGGTCAGGAGGTCGTTTCCTTGCACCGCCGACTGACCAAAAACGCAAACATCGCCCATCTGCATACCGTCATGGAAAGCAGACTGCAAAAGCGGGACTCCACTGCCGCCGTAAATCCGTGCGGCATCCGTTTTTCCGATCTGCCGAAGATGATGGAAGCGGCGCTTGCCGATGCATTGTGCAAATCAGACCATCTTATGCGGCTGGAAAATCTGCTTGGAGAAGCCGATCATACTACGCTGCGTCTGTTGCTCGGTCTTTTGCGGGAGCAATCGGTGGAGCATATGGCGGAAGAGTTGTTTTTCTCCAAAGACAATGTCCTGTATCATCTGCGGAAGATCAAGCATGCACTGCATACAGACAGCACAAAGGCGCTTGCCGCAATGCTTAGGCGCTGGGTGGATGCCGATGCGCTGGAAGCCTATATGCAATGAACGCTCTAATCAAAAAGGACAGAGACTGTTACGTCTCTGTCCTTTTTGATTTAAAACTTAACACGCAGGGGATTTTCGGCATGGATCTGCTCGATCACACCAACGATGCTTCTTGCTGTCTCTGCGGTGACATACATTTCCTTGCCCGCGGTGATGGCAAAATAGATCTCCTCATAGAGCTTTGCCGTGCCGACATCAAAGGCGGTGCCGTTGTACGTACCTTTTTCCTCGTGCTTGACCAGCTTTTCACTGCAGTAGATCGGCTTGCCTTCTGCATCCGCGAGGAAGCCTTCCACGACCTCGCGCTCGGGGTTTTCACCATCCACGATATACTGGTACTCATACGCTTTTGGTGTGCACTTGAAGGTGCCGCGCGTACCCTGCAGCTTGATGTTGTATCCGCTGTAGGCATCGGTGGAGCAGATCTCCACATCGACAACCGGCTTGTCGGGCGCTACCAGAATCAGCTTGCAATAGTCGTCCGCGTCGCCGCTTGTGAGCGGAGTGCTGGCAAGGCGGGAAAATGCAACGCGTGCATTTTCGTCAAATCCAAGCGTGCCGAGCGCCATGCCGATCGGGTGCGGACCGGTGTTGTATGTGTTGCCGCCCATTTTCTTTTGCAGGGTCTGCCAGTCCCAGCGGCGGGAAAATGCGTTGTAGCGAATGCTGACCTCAAGGATGTCGCCGATCGTCTTGTTCTCCATCACCTGCAGCGCGTGCTGATAAAAGGGTGCATAAAAGGTCTGCTGGAATGCCGCGAGCAGCACGCCGTTTTCCTTTGCGAGGTTGATCAGCACGTCACACTCGTACAGATTTCTTGCAAGCGGCTTTTCGCACAGAACATTGAAGCCATGAGCGAGCAGATCTTTTGTGATCGCAAAGTGCATATCCGAGAAGGAGGCATTGACCACGAGATCAATGTCCGTCTTGTTGAGCAGTTCTTTGTAATCCGCAAGCACCTCGCAGTCGGGGTGACGCTCTTTTGTAACTGCTCTGCGGTCTGCGTCCGCTTCTACAACATACCGGACGGTGTAGTACCGGTTGTCTTCGGAAAGATAGTACTTTCCGTGGATGTTCTTGCCGCTTCTGCCTTGTCCGATGATTGCCACGCGCAGCTTTTTCATAATAATAGGTTCTCCTTTTGGGTTATTTTTCGTATAGTAAAGGTCGAAATATGTACCTTTTATTCAAAAAAATAATTGTAACTGTCGGGGATGTATGCTATACTTGCGATAAGGGGGGATGGAAATGCAGCCCGATACGAATACACTTGTGAACTTCAGCCACCGCCGTTTTCCGAGATCCAAGCGGGAGTTTCCGGCACATTCACACAATGAGTATGAGCTGATCTTTTTTCTGGACGGCGACGTATCCTACATTGTCGAAAACCGCAAATACCGCCTGAACAAATATGACATGATCATCACGCGCCCGAAGACGCACCACAGTCTGCTGTGCAACAGCGAATGTGAGTATGAGCGCTTCAATATATTGCTTCCGCCGGACGGTTTCATTGCGGGAATCCTTGATACTCTGCCCGAGGAGCAGGACGTGATCCACTGCGGGGACAACAAGGTCATCGTGGAAAACTTCAAAAAGCTGGACACCTATGCCGCCGAGTTTTCGCCCGAAGCGTTTGTACATTTGCGCGACGCGCTGCTCACGGAGATCTGCTACAGCCTTAAAACGGTAGAAAAAGAGCTGCTTGCAAAGGCAAAGCCGCTGCCGCCCGTGATCCAGAGATCCTTGGCGTATATCAACCGCAATTTGTTTGAGATCAAGCAGGTTTCCGAGATCAGCGATGCGCTGTTCATTTCCAAAAACTACTTTTTCCGTATCTTCAAGGAGGAACTGAAGATCTCCCCCAAGAAATACATCACAAACAAGCGGCTTTTGCACGCGCAAACGCTACTTGGCAGCGGTGAAAAGCCGACCGCAGTGTATCTCATGTGCGGTTTTGAAAACTATATTACATTTTACAAGCAATATGTAGAGCTGTTCGGCTACCCGCCCTCGATGGAGAAGAAGAATTAAACCGCAAGCCCGTTTACGAATACCTGCAAGACGTGGATGGAGTCGTCAAAGACGACAATGTCCGCGTCTTTTCCTTTTGCAAGCACACCCTTGTTTACTCTAAGGATCCTTGCGGGCGTTTCGGTCAGCATTTTTACGGCGGCGGGGATAGAGAACCCGCATTCCTGCACCAGCACGCGGATCAGCATATCCGCGGCGGCAACGCTACCCGCAAAGGCGCTTCTGTCCTTCAGCTTGCAAACGCCGTCTTCTACGATAAATTCGGTGCCGCTCATCACCCCTGCGGTGATGTCGGTGCCTGCGATCTCCAGGCTGTCGGTGATGAGCGCGACCTTGTCACAGCCTTTGATCTTGACGATCATACGGATGAGGTCGGGCGGCAGATGCTTGCCGTCCGCGATGATCTCCACATACAGCTCATCCCGCAGAAACGCGCTTTCGATCACGCCGAGCGAGCGGAAACCGTGGTCGCGGGTGACGGTGGAGGTACAGCTATACAGATGGGTGATCAGGCTACAGCCGTTTTCGATCGCGGTACACATATCCGCGTATTTTGCATCGGTATGTCCTGCCGAGGCGAGAATACGGTGCTCGGTCAGGTATCGGCAAAAACTGCCGTCTGCGTCGCACTCGGGCGCATAGGTCCAACGCGCAATGGAAGAGCCGTATTCCTCGATCAGTTTTGCATAGTCCGCACGCTTTGGCGGGGTGATAAAGGTCGGACACTGCGCGCCGCATTGCTTTGCCGAAAGATAGGGTCCCTCTAAATGCGCACCGAGGATATTGCTCTTTGCCTTTCCGCTTTGCATCGCGGTTGCAATGTTCTTCACTGCTTGCCGCATGGCCCCAAAGGCGGCGGCTGACACGGTCGGCAGGATGGTCGTGGTGCCGTGTGTTAGATGGTATGCACATGCCGCCAGCACATCCTCGGTCTCGCTGTTTATAAAGGCATGACCGCCCGCGCCGTGCGTGTGCATATCAATGAAGCCGGGGGAGACGTACTTGCCTGTGCAGTCGAGCATCTGCTCTGCGGGCAGCTCCTCTTGGGTGACAGACGCGATCTTCCCGTTTTCAAAATAGACATATCCGTCAAACAGCGCTTCGCCCACGATGATCTTATCGCTTTTGATCCTGATCATAATAGCTTCGCGCTTTCTGCATCCAGATACAGCTTTGCATCCGCGTGTGTGCGGAGGATGCTTGCGGGGCAATGCGTATCGATGCTTCCGTTTAGCGTTTCCTGCACGGCAGCAGCCTTTGTAGCCGCCGGAACCACGCAGAACAGGTGCGGCGCTTTGACGAGTGTCGGTACGGTCAGGGTGATGGCGTGCGTCGGTACGGCATCGAGGCTCTCAAAACAGCCGTCGTGCACCTGCTGCTCGCGGCATTTTTTATCGAGTTCGACGGGCTTTGCCGCTTTGGGATCGTGAAAGTCGGCAACGGGCGGATCGTTGAATGCGATATGACCGTTTTCGCCGATGCCCATCAGCACGATGTCTGCGGGATTCTCGCAAAGCAGATCGCCGTAGCGTTTTGCCTCGACCTCGGGATCGGACGCGGTGCTGTCGATGTAATGCACGCTTCCAAACGGCACAAGGTCAAAGATATGTGCGCGCAGGAAATTGCCGAATCCCTGCGGCGCGTCCTTGCCGAGTCCGATATATTCGTCCATGTGGTAGGCATTCACGCGCTCCCACGCGATGCTTTTGTCCTGTACAAGTGCCTCTAATACCTCGTTTTGCGAGGGCGCCGCCGCAAAGATCATGTTGACCGTGGGTTGTTTTTGCAGCAACTCGGCGAGCTTTTCGCGGATGCCGCGCGCCGCCGCCTTTCCCATTTCGGCTCTCGTCTCGTAGATCTCAACCGCAAGCTTGTCTTTTTGTATCCGTTTCATAGCAGTCCTTTCAGGTGCTGCACCGCATCTGCGAATGCAGTTTTTTGATCGGGGTATTGGTAGGGATTTTTGAAGGTCTTGCCCACGAGGGCGTTGAGACCTGAAAATGTCTGTAAATGCGGCTCCAGCGTGATCACGGTGTCCGCATCGCCGCGTGCGCGGTAGTCGCAAAGGATCTCGCGGATCTTCGCCTCCCCCTTGCCGGCGGGGACGATCGCGCCCGCATACAGCGCATCCTTGATATGAAAATAGGCGATATGCGGCAGTAAGAGCCGATATGCCTTGACAGGATCGTAGCCGTCCAAGACAAAATTGCCCATGTCAAATACGCACTTCAGTCTGCCGCGAAACTCTGTGAGCAGATCGAGACAGCACTCCGGACTTTCGCCGTAGATCAGTGCCTCATTTTCGTGGCAGAGCGTCACACCGAACTGCTCCGCAATCTCGAGTAGGGAGTGCAGGGCTTCGAGTATCTGCGGTCGGCATTCGGCGCGCGTTTTTCCCTCGGGCAGATAAAAGGAGAACATACGGATGTTTTTCGTACCCATAAGGTTTGCCGTTTCAAACACCCGCTTTGCTTTTTCAAAATGCGTGGTAAGGTCTGCCGTGATTGGCACTTTGCCGAGCGGAGAGCCGATCGCTGAGATGCGGATCCCGTGCGAAGCAAGGATATCCCTTGCGGCTTTTGCCTCTTCGGTGGTAAGCTCCGCGACGTTTTTACCGTTCACACCGCGCAACTCTAAATACTCGATTCCAAAGCGTTGCAGTGCCTCGCATTGTTCGACAAGACCGTCTGCATATTCGTCCGCAAATGCGGATAATATTAGGTTTGACATAGGCTACACCGTATAGTCGCGCACGGCTTCTTCCTTGCCGCTTTGCATCGAGCGGTAGATCGCGTTCATGACGAAGACGGGGGAAATGAAATCCGAATAGGATACGGTCTGCTCACCGCCCGAGAGCAGTTCATAAAATTCATCCCATTCCCGCAAATAGCAGGGATTGGTCATGCCGCTGACCGAAAAGGCAGTGCCCTTGATCTCGGTTTTGGTGATCCGCGCGGCGTAGTAGCATTTGTAGCACTCGTTTGTGTAGATGCCGCTGACATCGTAGGTGTCGTAGCGGAACAGAACGGTCAGCGTGCTGTCCTGTACGAAGGTTTGCACCGAGCGCGGGTATTTGCCGAAGATCGTCTGCACGGTCTCCACAAGATGCTGCGCGTAGAAAAAGAATCCGCCGTGGGCGTTTTCCAGACTGATCGGACAGCGAACGATACCGCCGAGCGTTTCACCGTCCGTCCCTGCCGATGCATCGTCGCGTAGCTCCTGTACCCAGTCGGCAAAGCGCAGAGACGAGCCGCCGGAGATCTTCACACCGTTTGCCTGACAGAGCCGCATGAGCTGTACGCTGTCTTCCTCGCTTACGGTGATGGGCTTGTCAATGAACGCGGTCATGCCTTTTTTGAGGTAGGGCAGTGCAAAGGGGAGGTGCTTGCCGCCGTGTCTTGCAGTTACAACGATGCCGTCTGCCGTGTCTACTGCCTCGTCATAGCGATCCATGACCGGCACGCCGTACTTCTCTGCGAGCGTGTTTGCCGCCTCGGCATCCTCGCTGTATACACCCAGCACCTCAATGTCGCTGTATTTTTCATTTTCCTGTATCTGTTTTAAAAAGACAGATGCATGTGAATTCTCGCAGCCTAAAAATACGATCTTTTTCATAACGACTCCTTAAAGAACTTTGATTTCCTTGCCCTCGGATCGGTACATTGACAGCACCAGACGGATGGCTTTTGAAGCTTCGTAGAAGTCGATGCGGAATTTTTCACCCTCACGGATGCATCTGTAAAAATCGGCGACCAGATCCTTGTGTCCCGTGCCCCATACCGCCTTGCCGAAGAGGGGGCGCCCGTCGTCCAACGTGAGGAATTTTCCGTTTAAGATGATGTTGTCGCCGACAAGCTGTGCAGTTTCTTTCTCTGCATGGAATGCAAGCGAAACGGGGAAGGAGAAGCTTGCCGTGTTGGTCGCGCTTAGGACAAAGCGACTGCCGTCTTCCAGCGTGAAGAGACCGTATGCTGTGTCCTCTACCTCCACTACGTCACGGAGGCTGTTGTTTGAAACGTGTGCAAGGACGGTGTCGGGCATACCGCAGAACCACTGCACAAGGTCGAGCGAGTGGATCATCTGGTTGATCATCACGCCGCCGCCCTCGGTTGCAAATTTTCCGCGCCATGCGCCCGATGCGTAGTAGGCGGCGTCCCGTTTCCAGGCAAGCTGTGCATATGCCGCGGTGATCTTTTTATCGGCGAAGTATTCTTTTAAGTACAGCACTGACGGGTTGAAACGGTTTTGAAAGCAGATGCCGAGCTGTGCCGAAGAGCTTTTCACCGTCGCCTCGATCTGCGCAAGCTGTGCAAGGCTGATCGCAAGCGGCTTTTCGCACAGCACATGGATGTTTCGGCTAAGTCCCGCACAGATCATTTCTGCGTGCAGATAGTGCGGAGTGCAAATGTGGATGACATCGGGCTGTACCGCATCCAGCATCTCCAGATAGTCTGTATATACAGCGGCAGAAAGCTCAAATTTTTCATTTGCGGCGTGGCACTTTTCTATTTCCGCATCGCACAGCGCGACGATCTCCTGCCCACACGCCTGCAGTGCCTTTATATGTAGCGGTGCGATCGCACCAATTCCGATAACAGCAGTTTTCATATTCGTACCCTCCTGCGAGTTTATACTTTTATTGTAAAGAATATTTTTGTATATGTAAATATATAAAAGTAATATTATATATAAGAAAAATAACCTTTTGGGTTTGGGGATGTCTGCGAAGGACAAGACCGTATTGACAAAGAGTTGCACATATTGTAGAATAGAGGCATCAAGCTGCAAAGAAAAGGAGAACGCGTATGTTGCACGAGTTCATCGAACTGATTCTTCCGTATATGATTTCTATATTGGAGATCATCGGTATTGTGGTTGTGTTCTGGTCCGGCATTTACGGTTTTTGGCAGTATTTCGAGAACACCTTTATGAAAAAGAACTATGATCTGCAGTCCAATCTTGCAATCGGACTTGCCATGGGTTTGGAATTTAAAATGGCGGCAGAGATCTTGCGTACGGTGCTTATTCAGAGCCTTGAGGAGTTCTATATGCTCGGCGCCGTTATTTTGCTCCGCGCTCTGTTGAGCGTGCTGATCCATTATGAGATCAAGCATCCTGAAAAGAAGAAAGCGGAAAAAAGTAATGAAGAAAAATAAGATAAAGATCCCGCATCTGCCGTACGGCAGATGCGGGATCTTTTATTATGGGGAGGGCGGATCTTGTGGCGGTGCACAGCAAAAGCAACCATCGAGGTTGCTTTTGCTGGAGGACTTGCCCGCCTGCGGGGCGGAGCGGTGGCGCGGGAACGGTCATCTTGAGCGAAGCATCTCCCACGAGATCCCACATCGGCTAACGCCTCCGTGGTTTTGTCACTACGCGTCAAAACTTCGACTACGCTCAGGATGACGGCGTGGGAGATGGGTAGTCGAAATCCGAAGGACGCCGAAGATGGATCTTGTGATGGCGTGCAGGGAAAATCCATTGCAAGATATTCAAAAGTTATTCCACTTCAAGAGCATCCACAAAAAACTGTGCAAGAGAAGACCATTCCTCAGAAATGCCAAGATCCTCATGGGTTATTCTGTAAATTTTTTCATTTTGTGCCAAGAGTACTTTGTCACCATTTGCACAGCTACAAAAAACAATACCTTTTGGAATGTCGGAAAGTTCTTCCTTTTGCATATCTTCTTCAAATTCCAAAGTGTAAGCGTTTGTAGCTACATAATCCAAAAACTCGTATTCGTCACTTAAATGTCCCCCGTTTGCGATGGAAAAATAAGGCACGAGCGGCGCATTTACGGTTTCCAATAAAGATTCGGAGATGTTTTTTTGTATTCTTTTTCCAAAGTCTTCTTTGCGTTCACACTTGGCTTCACGGAAAACTTTTAGTGCCATTTTGGTGGTAGCTGTTCTTTGCGGGCGCTTTATGCTTTTTATTCTACGGTATTCTTCATCCATTTTCATGGCATGCTCTGCATCAAAGGGGATAAAATTTTTACTTTCCTCAAATTCCGCTTCGACATATCCCTTGGGAACTTTACTGTCATATGTCAGGGCGGGATGCAGAGATTTAGGATCCAGCAGCCTTTCTTGTATAAGGATTTTTGCAGTATTCTTGTGAATTAAAAGCCTGTTTTTCTGACATCCTTCATCGTACCCTTGCACAAATGCAAATCCAGTTTCCGGAAGTTCTTTGGCGGAATAATAGTCCTGCAGGCAAAACTGAAGATCATAGAACAATTCCGAAATTTTCGGGAGAAATCCTCCAAGTATTTCCAATCGCTTGTAGATTCCCAAGTCGCAATAATATGACTTGTTCTCTTCTGTTTGCTTGTCTCCGCCTGTTCCACCCGAATACAGAGTATTTTTTTCGCGATAGTTTAACCCTTTATCACATGCAACCGTTTTTATTCGATTGGAAGGGTACACAAATGCATATTGCGTTGCTTCATATTTGCCGACATCTTTTGCCCAACAAAAATCTATTCCTTGGATGTTGTTTTCAACACAAACATTTTTGAATTTTTCGGAAACAAGAGCGGGTATGCAATGCGACCAACCAAGCAGAAAAGGCTTTTTTGGTTTTTATATGCATATATCGCGTAAGGTGTCCCGCCCTTCGAAACCTCGCGAACGCTTGGAGCATGGATTTCATACCAATCGCTTTCAAAACCATCATATCTGCAACTATAGTAACCGCGTGCGAACCAGGCTCTCTGTTGGCAGAAGTCCTCGATTTTTCCCAAAATGTTACCGGCATCAGGACGATCAAGATTTAACTTGCACCACCCCACACTGTCGCATTTTAACCCAAGTGAATGAGCAAAATCAATTCTTTGCTTATATTTTTCTTCCTCATATGTGTAAATGTGCGGCAGGTATTCTTTACGATTAGGGTATTTTCTTTGCAGTTCTTCTACTTCTGCATACGGTCTGTCCAGTATCCATAAAATTTCTTCGTGTTTGTTCATAACAAGTCCTCGTGTTCAAGCTTGCTGGAGAGTTTCTATAATTATACCATGTTGCTTTGATATTTGTAAACAAAAATCCAATCGAAAAGCCCAAATACCGCCCATTGAGGACGGTATTTGGGCGCGGTGCAGGAATAGTTTTGCTTTGCAAGCCATTGTTCGTTTGCAAAAGCAACAAAAGCAACCATCGAGGTTGCTTTTGCTGGAGGACTTGCCCGCCTGCGGGCGGAGCGGTGGCGCGGGAAAACCTGCCACCGGCAGGTTTTCTAACACGCGCCCTTCAAGTCCTCGCCGCACCAAATGAAAAAACCACCCGACTGGGTGGTTTTTTCATTTGGTGCACCGGATGAAAACAAGGTTGAACTGTTTTCGAGCGCTTCAAGACTAACTGTCTCCTCTTTATTGTTACCGTTATATACGATTTTGAAATGGTCATCGTACACATAAATCGCATTGATGAATGTGTCGATCAGCTTGCGTTTGCCGTCCTGTTTGGTTATATCCAACTTGCGGTAATTACATAATGCCATTCTATATTCATCCAAAGAGTAGGTCGGGGCTTTGATCTGCTCTTTTGTTATGGCAGTTTCAATATCCTCTTTTTGTTTTTCAATCTCGTTCAGTCGCTTCATCAATGCCTGCGAAGCAACACCTTGCTGAATAGCGGTTACGATATTGTCGATCTCACGCTCTTTCTCGCGGAGCTGTG
>CAYQBT010000009.1:0-14903 GCA_964415775.1 uncultured Lachnospiraceae bacterium | reverse complement strand
CGGTGAGATCTTGTCCTTTGACATCGTACAAAAGGCGAACGGCGCGATCTCTATTGAGAACGTGCTGCTCGATCCCGTCGTCAGCCACTATAAAACCGACACCTCCAAGAAGGATAACCAGAATCTGCATGTACGCTACGAATCCCGCTTGTATCTCATGCGTGATTACACAGAGGCGCTTGCAAGCAATCACGGATCGCATAACTGGGGGGCATTTACCCTCGCTGATATGAAAAAGTTTGTGACCGATACAGTTGCGGCGGAGTTTTTGCCGTCGTATATGCAATAAAGGAGAATACATATGAAAAAGTTTCTTCCGATACTGCTGACCTGCATACTTCTGCTTTCCTGCTCGCTGGTCCTGTCGGCTGCTGATCCTGCAAGCGAAGGGATTCCCCTTGGAACGAACAATCGCTATGCGCTGACAAAGGCGCTGCCCGGAGAGCCGAATACGGTGGAGGCGTGGGTGTATCTTCCGAAGACGATCGGCGATAGCAGAGTGGGCGAACTGCTTGGCAATTACGGCTACAATAACGATGACTATTCCTGTATCGACTACGGCATCTTCAAAAACCGCAATCCGCGCATTTATTGGAAGGATCCCGATGAAACCCTGCACGATCATATTTTTACAAAGGTGTCATTGCCGCTTGGACAATGGTGCCATTTGACACTCGTTCGGGATATTGCAGAAGGATATGTTCGCTGTTATGTGAATGGGGCGCTGCTGCAGTCGATTGCGATCGGACCGACAAAGGGAACTGTGTATACGGGCGGCATGGTGATCGGCGGCGATATGCGCTCAACGAACTCGGCTTCTTTTAAAGGACGGCTCAAGACGCTTTCGGTATATGCGGATGCCCGTACGCAAGCGGAGATACGGGCGGATATGAAGAAGCCTGCCTCGGATGACCTGCTTCTGTACTATAACTTCACGACCGGCTATACCGATGCTCCCGATACGCTCATAGACAGAAGCGGCAACGGCATGGATGCGGAGCGCATCACGGTCTGGATGGATACGGTTGAGGAAGCAAAAGAGTATGCCTATTCTTTTGCGGTGATCGGCGATACGCAGATCGTTGCCCGCGATTATCCGGAATCTTTCCACCATATCTATGATTGGATCTTAGAGAACAAGAAACAGAAGAACATTCAATTCGTGATCGGGCTTGGAGATATTACAGACAAGACCACCGCGGCAGAATGGAAGGTCGCAACCGAAAATATCTTTAAAATGGACGGCGTGATCCCCTACAGCATCGCGCGCGGCAATCACGATAACGCATCGGATTTTCACAAGGCGCTGACCGGCAGCAAATATGCAAACAGCTTCGCGGGTAGAATGTCGGCTCGCTTTGAGAATGTATATCATACGCTGACCGTCGGGGATGTGAAGTACCTGATCCTGACCTTGGATTACGGACCGAGTGACTCGGCGCTGAAATGGGCAAATACCGTGGTAGCGGCACACCCCGATCACAACGTGATCGTTGTGACGCACGCATATCTCAATGAGAACGGAAAAACGCTGGATTACGGCTTTCCTGTTGCGGTTTCTGAGTCTGCCGGACGCAATGACGGTAACAGCATTTGGGAGGATTTGGTTTCGCAGCATGAAAATATCGTCATGATCCTGTCCGGTCATATCGCGGCGGATAATATCGTGATGACACAGCGAAAAGGTGTACACGGAAATACCGTCACCGAAATGCTGCTCGACACGCAGGGCGTGGACGGAGCGGTCAAGGGCGGTGCGGGTATCGTTGCTATGTTTTATTTTTCCGAGGACGGCAAAGAGGTACAGGTGGAGTATTATTCCACGATCCGCAAGCAGTATTTTCTGTCCGCGAACCGGTATTCCTTTACCGTGGATACGATAGACGCTCCGGCAACCTTCCCGAAGGTGAAGACATACGCGAATGACTTTACTGATGTTGCGCAGAATGCATGGTATTATACCTATGTAAAGCGGGCGTTCGAGTTTGCGCTTGCAAATGGCACCTCGTCTGCAAAGTTCAGCCCGGATGGTTCCTTTACGGTTGCGCAGGCGCTGACAGCTGCGGCAAATATCCATAAGGCATATCACGGCAAAACGATCCGCACCGCGGCGTCGGGCGAAGCGTGGTATATGCCGTATGTAGAATACTGCGTGGAAAACGGCATTATTCAAAAAAATCAGTTTAAGCAGTACGATGCAAATATCACGCGCGGCGAAATGGCAATGGTGTTTGCAAGTATCCTGCCCGAGGCAGAATATACCGCGATCCGAAGCGGTAATATCCCCGATGTGACGGCGGAGATGCCGTGCGCCGCGGCAGTACAAAAGCTGTATAATGCCGGCATTGTCGGCGGAGACAGCGGCACGGGCAATTACCGCCCGAGCGACTCCTTGAAGCGAAGCGAGGCATGCGTTATTTTTACACGCATCGCTTTGCAGAATACCCGCGCAAAGTAAAAAATTCCTTTATAAAGGAGACGGATATATGCAAAAAATGCAGTATGCCGCTTCTGTTCCGTCCGGGAGCAGACAGCCGAGAATTTTAGTGGTCGGCGGGTTCGTTGTAGATCAGGTGATGACCACAAGTGTATTTCCCGCTGAGGGACAAACGGTTATCGGCGAGGCGTTCACCAAAGCGCCCGGCGGTAAAGGCGCCAACCAAGCAGTACAGATGGCACGCCTTGGCGCATCGGTCACCATGGTCGGCAAGCTTGGAATGGACGCAAACGGCAAGGATATGCTTGCTGCGTGTAGCGCGGCGGGCTTGGATGTAAGCCGTGTTGCCTTTGATGCGACAATGCCGACAGGCTGTGCAGTGATCATACTGCAGGAAATCGACGGGGCGATGCAGAACCGCATCATCGTCTATCCCGGTGCCAATATGGCGATTACCCCTGCGGATGTGGCCTTCTTAGAGGAAGAGATCACAAACTATGATCTTGTTGTTCTGCAGCTCGAGATTCCTATGGCAATCAATGAGCTTGTTGCAAAATACGCCCACGACAAGGGCGTACCGGTATTCCTCAATACCGCTCCTTCGGCACCGCTTACGCCTGAATTTCTCTCGCATTTGACCTACATTTGCCCCAATGAAACCGAGGCAGAAGGACTGACCGGCATACATATTCCCAGAAGCGGAAGAACCGCAGATCTTGCGGCGGCAAAACTGGCTGCAGATACTTTGATCAGCCGCGGTGCCAAGAATGTACTGATCACACTCGGTGCTGCAGGCGCCGCTATGTACGGCACGGCAGGGGAACGGTATTCTCCCTCTGCGAACGGCATCCGGGCGGTCGACCCCACCGCTGCAGGCGATTCGTTTATCGGCGGCTTCTGCTATTCTGTCTGCTGTGGCAAGAGTATGGACGAGGCTTTGCGCTTTGCCAATCATACCGCCGCACTTACCGTATCGCGTATGGGCGCGATTCCGTCTCTGCCCACGCTCAAAGAGGTGGAGGCACTGCTTGCATCGGCTACAGAGGCAAAAGAGACGTAAGCGGTCGTGGAAGTACCGACTGCATTGAATTTGTCAACAGAAAAAGCATTCTGCGGTCGCAGAAAGCTTTTTCTGTTGACAAACATATATACATATGCTATTCTATAGACGGACAGGAGGTGCTTTAGATAACACAGGGGACGGTTAGCGTGAAAACCCATAAGGACAAGCGGAGAAATGGACATAGCTGAAAAAGCCATACGGTGATGGCAAAAAATGAACTTGTCTAACCGCTATTCGCGCAAACACCTCATGGCGATGTTGTTATCAAACAGAGTATCGTTTGCAATCAGGGTATACGCGAGAGAAAGAATCTTACGGGAAACTGCAATGATGGCTTTTTTCTTGCCGAGTTTGGCTTGATGTGACCAAAACCAAGTACCGAGATAGTTTTTGCGTGACTTGACCGCTACCCAAGCGACCTGACATAGAATCGACTTTATGTAGGGATTGCCCGGCAAAACCTTTTTGGACTTGATCTTACCTGCACTTTCATCATTGCGCGGTGAAAGCCCGGCCCAAGAACAAAGATGACGGGAAGTCGGAAAATCTTTGTGCGGTTGATCGCCAACCTCTGCAAGAATCAATAGCGCGGCTGTAACATCAATACCCGGAATGGAATCCAGCTTTTCAAGAACAGATGCATAGGGATCTGCAATTTCCTGCATCTTATCCAGAATGCGCTGAATGTGTTTTTCGATGTGTTCTAATTCGTCCAGAAAGTCTGCGAGCAGAAAGCACTCATTCGTATTTAAGCGTCCGCAGATGGCAAGCTGTATTTCCTCTGCGGAGCGGCGGGTGTTCCGTGCAATGCATTCGCGTACATCAGTCACGGAAAGCACCCCCCTGCTTGGAGAGTTTTTTGAGAATTTGGATTCCGCTGACGGTATGAATGTCACTCAAAACACTGGATAATTTGAAGCCGTGCGTTTGCAGAAACTTTTCCAAGCGGTTGATGCACCGAGTCTTTTCGCCTACACAGTTTTTGTAGGTGCGAGAGAATTCTTGCAGATCACGAACAATTCTCTCGGGAACAAAAGACGGTACCAATAAGCCATGCTGCAACAAAGTGGCGATCCATTCAGCATCCTTGACGTCTGTTTTTCTGCCGGGAAGATTGCGCATATTGTGTGCATTGGCAACGATGATGTGTTCATAGTATGGGCTGAATTCTTCAATAGCCTCATAAACAGGTCGCCAATACACGCCGGTGCTTTCCATGGCAATATGGTAATTCCGCATCCTTATTGTATCAGGTTTTCATTCGTTGTGTGTGATGTCAAATCATGCCTTGTTCTGTGTGATATCCCCTGGGCGAGATTCGCGAAAACGATAAAACAAAAACCCGAACGCTTGCAAGCGTTCGGGTTTTTCTATCCCTTAATATACAGTTTTTTACCGCCGACAAGACTTTCACACAGTGAAGAGTATTCGGCTTTCGCACTTTCGCTACCGACGCTTTTTTTGATCGCGCGCAGCAGAATGTTTTTTGGCGTATCGTCCGGATCTGTCAGCTCGAGCGCTGTGACCTCATAGCCGTATGCTGCAAGTCGTTCAAGGCGCAGTGCATCGGTCAGCGCATCGCAGAGCTTCTTCTTGAGCATCGGGTATTTGGTGACAAAGGCAAAGGCATCCGTGTCCAGATTCTGCAGCAGTTCTTTCTGGCAGCAGGGTGTGGAAAGAATGACCTTTGCGCCAAGTTCGATCGCCTTCGTGAGCACGATATCGGTGGCAATATCGCAAGCGTGCAGGGAGACCACGAGGTGTACCGGCATGGAGTAGGGGTAATCATCAATGTTGCAGGCGTGAAAATGCAGTCCCGTATAGCCGAGGTTTTCGGCGGTGCGGCTGCAAAACTCGATCACGTCCTTTTTGAGATCGATGCCGACCATATTGACCTTGCGCCCCACGTTTATGGTGAGATAGTGATAGACTGCAAAGCTGAGATAACTCTTGCCGCAGCATAGGTCGAGAACATTCAGCTCCCCCTCGGCGGGCAGATGCTTGTAGATCTCGGCGATATGCTCGGTGAAACGGTTGATCTGTCGGAATTTCGCCTGTTTTTTATCGAATACACGCCCGTTTTTGTCCGCGACACCCAACTCATACAGGAAGGGCTCGCAGCCGTCAAAGGTGTAAGCCTTGGTGCGGTTGTGCGCCTTGATCTCGATCTTTTTGCCGTAGTTTTCGATCGCGGCGGCAAACCTCTTCTCGCCGAGAATGGTTGCGTTGCCGCTCTTGGAAGCGCGGTATTCCGCATCCGCACCGTCGCCGATCAGGTTGATCTGCGCGTACTCTGTGATCACAGCACAAAGCGCATCGGTATCCGACGGCAGAATGTTTTTGTGCAGAGCCTTGCCGTCCTTTTTAAAGGTTTCGATTTGCACCTGAACCTCGCCGCCTTTTTCAAACAGCGTTGCCACTGCGCGCAGCGTTTCCTTATCCGCGCACTTGGAAAAGACCGCTTTTTTCAGAAATCGCTTTTTCGCCGCAAGCGACAGGAGCATAGCAAGCGATTGTTGCAGTTCGGTCGCCATTACTTTTTCTCCTTGTTCTTTTTAGAAAACGAGATCTTGTTTTCGGTATGATTACGCAGACGCCCTATGTTTTCGCGATGCATGAAGATAACCACCGCGGCGACTAAAAAGCTGAAGAGCACAGGGAATCCCGGTCCCCAGGTTGCAAGCTTGTAGGTGACAAGCGGATATACCATACAGCAGATGACAGAACCTAAGGAAACATACTTGGTAGCCGCTACAATAACGATAAACAGTACGATCAGAATGAGGAAGCACACAGGATCAAGCGTGAGCACCATTGCCGCAACGGTTGCAACGCCTTTTCCGCCCTTGAACTTGAAAAAGATCGGGAAAATATGTCCCAGCACGCAGAAAAAGCCTGCGATATATCCACCGATATAGGCAAATAAGAACATGCCAAGCCAAACCGATACGGAGGCCTTCAGCATATCGCAGAGCAGGGTGCCTGCCGCGGGAAGCTTGCCGTAGGTACGGAGCATATTGGTCATGCCAGCATTGCCGCTGCCGTACTTGCGGATGTCATCGCGGTAAAAAACCTTAGAGATGACCAGCGCAAAGTTTACACTGCCGAGCAGGTAGGGCACCAAGATACATAAGAGCACACAAACTGCAGCAGCGCCGTAGGTGCCGATTGGATTTTTCAAAATATCGTATAACATCGTCATGTCAAATGCCTCACTTGTTGAATAGTTTTTTCAGTCTGGAACGCAGTCTCTGCTTTTTTTCTTGCGTTTCTTCTCGCAGGACTTCTACGGTTGTTACTTCGCCGTTTTCATGGATCGTTGCCATAAGAATGTCGCTTTCTTGTACAGCGGCAAACTCCTGCGGAATGCGATACTCGGTGCCGTCCTCGGAAAAGGCAACGGCGATTCCTTCTTCTATGCGGTCAACACGCAGTTTCTTGCATTCGGTATACATAGAAACCCTCCGGAAAACTCAAGATGATAACAGTATACCATACAATTTTCAAAAATAAAAGAAAAATCTTATAAGAATTGACAAGTTGACCGTAAATTGGTAGAATATTATAATGAATACGTATGTTCGGAGCGAATATGGAAGCAATCAGAAAAGAAATAGAAGAGTTACGCAAAAAAATCGCGCATTATGCGCAGATGTACTATGTGTATGACATCTCCGAGATCTCGGATTTTGAATATGACGCCATGTTCCGGAAACTGCAGGAGCTGGAAGCGGCATATCCGCAGTTTGACGATGTGAACTCCCCGACGAAACGTGTCGGCGGCAGGGTGCTGGATAAATTTGAAAAGGTGACGCATGCCGTGCAGATGGGAAGCCTTTCGGATGTGTTTTCCATGGAAGAGCTGCAGGATTTTCTCACGCGCACAGACGCAGTCGTGCCGGATGCCGTATATTCGGTAGAACCGAAGATCGACGGGCTTTCGGTGGCACTCACCTATGAAAACGGCGAGTTCTCGTTTGGCGCGACCCGCGGAGACGGCTTCGTCGGCGAGGATGTGTCCGAGAATCTGCGTACCATCCAGTCGATTCCGCTGCGGCTTTCCGAGCCGCTCAGCTTTTGCGTGCGCGGAGAGGTGTTTATGCCGCGCGAGGTGTTCTATAAGCTCAATGAACAGCGCGAGGCGGCAGGTGAACAGCTTTTTGCCAATCCGCGTAATGCCGCGGCAGGTTCGCTCCGTCAGCTTGATTCCGGGGTAACGGCATCGAGAAGCCTGGATATTTTTGTGTTCAACCTGCAGTCAGGCAATCTGTACACCGACAGAGAAAACCCCGACAGCCATTTTGCCATGCTCGACCGTTTAAAGGAGATCGGCTTCCATGTGCTCCCCAACCGCATTTGCGCACGCGGCTTTGCGGACATTTCGGCACATATTGAGAAGATCGGTGCCTTGCGCGACTCGCTTTCGTTTGACATTGACGGTGCGGTCGTGAAGATGGATTCAATCGGGAAGAGAAAGATCGTTGGCGAGGGAACCACCACGCCGAAATGGGCGGCGGCATACAAGTACCCGCCCGAGCAAAAAGAAACCAAACTGCTCGACATCTTCATTCAGGTTGGCAGAACCGGTGTGCTTACCCCGAATGCGCTTTTGTCCCCTGTTCGCCTTGCGGGTACCACCGTTTCCAAGGCGACACTGCACAATATGGACAATATCCGCGACAAGGATATCCGTATCGGAGACACCGTCATTGTGCAGAAGGCAGGCGACATCATTCCGGAGATTGTTTGCAGCGTGCCGGCAAAGCGAGACGGCAGTGAGCAGGTGTATGCCGTGCCGACGGCTTGTCCCGCTTGCGGCGGCGAGGTCTACCGCGATGCGGATATGGCGGCTGTGCGCTGCGTCAATGAGCTTTGTCCCGCAAAGCGTTCGCGCGCACTTGCACATTTTGCTTCCAAGGGCGCTATGAATATTGACGGACTCGGTCAGCAGATCATTGAGCTGCTCATCGAAAACGAGCTGATCAGCGACGTTGCGGATCTGTATACGCTCCGCGCGGAGGATGTTGAAAAACTCGATCGCATGGGCGAAAAATCCGCAAAAAATCTGATCGCTTCGATTGAAAGATCCAAAAGTGCAGGACTGGAGCGCCTGATCTATGCGCTTGGCATCCGGCAGGTCGGCGAGGTAGCGGCAGCCGCACTCGCCGGAAAATACAAAACCCTCGACGGCTGCTTTGCGGCAACGGTCGAGGAGCTTTGTGAGATTGCGGATATCGGCGAGATCACCGCGCGCAGCTTTGTGGACTTTTTTGCCCGCCCTGAAAGCCGCAGACTTGTGAATAAACTGAAAGCCGCGGGCGTGCTGACCGAAAGCACCGCCGCCCCGAAGGGCGAAAAACTCGCAGGAATGACCTTTGTCATCACCGGCACGCTCCCCACTATGAAGCGCGATGAAGCATCCGCGCTTATCTCGGCAAACGGCGGCAAGGTCAGCGGAAGCGTCTCCAAAAAGACCACCTACCTGCTTGCAGGCGAAGAGGCGGGCTCAAAACTGACCAAGGCAAACGAACTTTCGGTACCCGTGATTTCGGAAGAGCAGCTTTTGAAAATGCTTAGTCAAGGTTAAGGTATTCCAGAATACCGTTATAGATACCTCTTGCAAAGAGCCCGGGATTTTCGTTCATCAGCGCGGCATCGCCGGCATTCGTGATGTATCCGAGCTCGATCAGCGTCGCGGGCATCGCCGTGCGGCGCAGGACGTACAGACTCGGGCGCGCAAATACGCCACGGTCACGCAGTCCCGTTGCCTCGGTGAGATTTTTCACAATATCCTCCGATAACTCGGCGGCTGAGGTGTCCAGCGCATAGACATAGCCCTCTACACCGGAGGCGCTCGGTGCGGAGGATGCGTTTGCGTGCAGGCTGATGAAATAGTTTGCGCCCCATGTGTTCGCGTCGTTTACGCGCGCAGACAGGCTGGACGCGTTGCTCGTGCCAAGCTGTGTATCGGCGCTCGGACGGGAAAGGCGCGCTTCTAGATTTGGATTTGCATTGATCAGGTCCGCAAGTGCCACACCGATCCGATAGGTCAGATCCTGCTCGCGGAGACCGTTCCCCTCGGCACCTGCGTTCGGATTGCTTGGGTTGTGTCCCTGATCGATATAAATTTTGATTGCCATAACAATACCTCGCAACATAAATTTGTAACAGTATATGCGCGAGGATGAAAACAGGAAACCGATGAAAGAGATACAAAGGATTTTGAGCCATGTCCGCCGCGCTGTGGCGGATTATGATATGATACAGGCGGGCGACCGCGTATGTGTGGGCGTATCCGCGGGCAAGGACTCGCTTACGCTTCTGATCGCCCTTGCCGAACTGCGGCGGTTCTATGAAAAGCCGTATACGCTTTGCGCCGCAACGGTCGATCTTGGCTTTGCAGGTGCGGATTACTCGGAGATCGCGGAGCTCTGCCGCAGACTTGGTGTGGAATACAAGGTCGTTTCCACCGAGATCGGCAAGGTGGTTTTTGACATTCGCAAGGAGAAGAACCCTTGCTCCCTCTGTGCAAAGATGCGCCGCGGTGCTCTGCATGCCGCCGCCAAGGAGATGGGGTGCAACCGCGTTGCACTTGGGCATCATTTTGATGATACGGTCGAGACCTTCATGCTGAACCTCTTTTTCGAGGGCAGGATCGGCTGCTTTTCGCCCGTTTCCTATCTGTCCAACACCCGGCTGTATTTGATCCGCCCGATGATCTATGTGCCCGAAAAGGCGGTGCGGTATTTCACAAACAAAGCGGCTTTGCCTGTGGCGGCAAGCAAATGCCCCGCAAACGGCAATACCGAAAGAGAAAGCATGAAACAGCTGTTAAAACAGCTTGAAAAAGACAATAAAGGCTTGCGCCACCGCATTTTCGGCGCGATTCAACGCGGCAATGTGGACGGCTTTAAAGAAGTCGGCAGATTGCCAAACGATGAGTAGAAACGAGGAGCAGAATGAGAATATCGGTTATTGGTTGCGGCAGATGGGGATCGTTTATCGCGTGGTATCTCGACAGCATCGGGCATACTGTTAAGCTTTACGGCCCCGCAGATACGCCGCACATGGTGCAGTTTACCAATACGCGCACCAACGGGCTGATCACGCTCGGAGAGAGCATTCAGCTTGTCTATGACATACAGGAGGTTTCGGATGCCGAGGTCGAGGTGTTCTCCGTTCCCTCACAGGCGCTCAGAGGTCTTGTGGGCGAACTTCGGGACGCGTGCATTCGGGATAAGGACTATGTGCTCTGCATGAAGGGTATTGAGATCGAGACGGGTATGCGCCTCAGCGAGATCGTTGGGGAAGCGTTTGGAAGCGAGCGTGTTGCCGTCTGGATCGGTCCCGGTCACGTGCAGGAGTTTTACCGCGGCATCCCCAACTGTATGGTGATCGATTCGGCAAGCGATGCGCTGAAGCATAAACTCGTAGATGCTTTTTCGGGCAAGCTGATACGCTTCTATTACGGCAATGATTTGGTCGGCAATGAGGTCGGCGCGGCGGCGAAGAACGTGATCGGCATCGCCGCAGGTATGCTGGACGGCTTCGGACTTTCCTCGCTCAAAGGCGCGCTTATGGCGCGCGGCGCAAGGGAAGTGGCACGCCTGATCAAGGCAATGGGCGGAAACGAGCTCTCGGCGTACGGTCTCTGCCATCTCGGCGATTATGAGGCAACCGTTTTTTCCAAGTTCAGCCACAATCGCCAGTTTGGCGAATCCTATGTAAAGGGCGAAAGCTATACCGACCTTGCCGAAGGGTATTATACCGCAGATGCTATGGTGCGTCTTGGTAAACGGTATGCGGTCGATCTGCCGATCACCGAGGCGGTGTATGCGATTTTGTATGAGAAGAAAGACCCGAGAGAGACCTTGCAGTCACTGTTCGACCGCCGATTGAAAGAGGAGTTCATTTGATGTCGATTTTTTCGAGATTTTCCAAAAAGAATCCGTCCTCGCTTGCGTACAAGCGGCAGATGGCGCAGATGATCAGCAATAAGCGTATTCGCTATGTCGGTGAAAAGAAGGACGGCGTAGAGGAGGTCATCGGCAAGGGCGGCAGTATCTCGATTCGCGACGATGAGATATTGGTATTTGCCTCTGCAGATGTGCTGTTGCGTACCAAAATTGTGGATATGGATGCGTCCGAGCTGCTTTCCAAAGACGGTGTGATCATCACCGCGCCTGATCTGGAGCGCGGCGGCGAGATGCGTACCATCGTGGTATATTATGTATATTATAGGTAGGCTGTATGGCAGAATTGTATCGTAAAATCAAAGAAGCCGCGTATGCCGTGCTCGGTAAGACGGCAAACGTCAGCGCGGTCATCCTCGCCGGCGGCAGCGGTAGCCGCGTGGGGGCAGGGCAGACCAAGCAGATGCTGGAGATCTGCGGCAAGCCGCTGATCGTGCATACGCTGCTTGCGTTTGAAGCGAGCGAGTATATTGACGAGATCGTTGTGGTGGCAAAAGCGGACGAGCTTTCCACCTACGAGGCTTTCAAAGCTGAGTATAACTTGTCCAAGTTGACGCGCATCGTTGCCGGCGGAAAAACCAGACAGGAGTCCGCCAAAAACGGCTTTGACACCATCAGCGAAAAGGCGGACTACGTTGCCATCCACGACGGCGCACGCGCTATGATAACCCCCGCCCAGATCAAGGAGGTCGTCCTCTCTGCATATGCGCACGGCGCGGCGATCGCTGCCTGCCGCGCGACCGATACCATTAAGTATGCCGAGGGAGTTACCATCGGCGAAACGATCCCGCGCGAGAATATCTGGCTGGCGCAGACGCCGCAGGTGTTCCGCGATGAGATCTACCGTGCCGCCGCATATATGGCGGCCACGGACGGCTTTGTCGGTACAGACGATGCTTCTCTTGTGGAACACATCGGCGTAAACGTATATCTGGTGGATACGGGCACCGACAATTTTAAAGTAACCTACAAAAGCGACCTTTTGCGCGCAGAACAGCTCCTCATGGAGAGAAACGGAGAGACGATATGCGAGTAGGGCAGGGATATGATGTACACCGTCTTGTAAACGGCAGAAAACTGATCCTCGGCGGCGTGGAGATCGAGCACACACTCGGACTGCTTGGACATTCGGACGCAGATGTGCTTTTGCACGCAATTTCGGATGCTCTGCTCGGTGCGGCGGCACTCGGCGACATCGGCAAGCACTTTCCCGATACCGACGAACGCTATCGCGGTGCGGACAGCGCAAAGCTCTTGTCCGCTGTCGGCACACTCTTGCGCGAAAAGGGCTACAAGATCATCAATATAGACTCCACCGTGCTGGCGCAGGCACCGAAGCTCGCACCCCATATTCCCGCAATGCGGCAGAATATCGCAGATGCGCTTGGAATGGACGTGGGTGCTGTCAGCGTAAAGGCAACGACCGAGGAAAAACTCGGCTTTACCGGCACGCGGGAGGGCATTGCGGCACAGGCGATCTGCCTGATCGACTGACCGCCCGCCGCATCTATTTTCTCGCCGCACCTCGCGGAGAATTCTGCATACATCCGGCGTTTTACACTGCCTACCGCTTCGGTCACGGCGTTGTTTGCGCTATTATCATCTTATGGAAAGAGTGGCGGTTTGCCACAGGAAAAAGGAGAACAAATGATACGGATTTCCCCCTCTGTTTTGTCTGCTAATCTTGCAGACCTTGCAAATGAATGTGCCTCTATTGAGCGCGACGGCGCAGACCTGATCCACCTCGACGTGATGGACGGCAGTTTTGTACCGAACATCACCTTTGGTGCCCCCGTGATCAAATGGGCGCGTCCTGCGGCGAGAATTCCGTTTGACGTGCATCTTATGATCGATGAGCCGATCCGCTATATCGAGGACTTTGCCAAGGCGGGTGCTGACATCATCACGGTACATATTGAAGCGTGTCATGATATACACGTAACGCTGGACAAGATCCATGCCTGCGGTGCAAAGGCAGGCGTATCCGTTAAGCCGAATACCCCTGTGGAGGTGTTGTATCCTTTGCTTGATAAGATGGACATGGCACTTATTATGACGGTAGAGCCCGGCTTTGGCGGGCAGGGACTGATTGAAGAAACGCTGCTGAAGATCACTGCACTGAAAGAGGAGATCACCCGCCGCGGACTAACCATTCCGATCGAGGTGGACGGCGGCATCAAAGCAGAGAATATTACCCGCGTAGCCAAATGCGGTGCGGACATCTTCGTTGCCGGCTCGTCCGTATTCGGCAAACCCGACAGGGCAGCGGCAATAAATGCACTGCGCGAGGCGTGTAAATAAAATGAAAAAAGAAGTTGTCGCGGTCTTAGGAATGGAGGATAATTTGCATGAAAAAACGAATAAAAAAGGTTTTTGCATCAAAATAATTCTGTTGATTGTTTTATTAATCTACATTCTGATGCTAATAGACATAGCCGGACTTTTAAAGCAAGTCGAGGACGTTTTTCTTATGAAGTATAGTCCTGAAGAAACAGAAGGTACTGCAATTGATCGGTATAACTATAGCGGCCTTTTTGGAGATGTTGAATTTGACAGCTTTAAAATTCAGCTATTACCGATATTTGTGTGTCATAACTTTCATGACGGATATATTTTGGCGTTCTATAGCTATCAAGCGTACGATACAGAAGGAAATTTGATTACAGCATCTTTGAATGTTGTGACAAAGTGGAAAATTCATAAAGCCGATGGTAAGTGGGAGATTGTAGAAATATCCGAAAGACCGTAATGAATAGCAACATTGGAACAGTTCGCGCGTTTTTTAAACTGAATTACGCAGACCGATGTATATAGAAAAAGACAGTTCGACCGAACTGCCATTCAAATTTTATAAAACAAAAAGCAGACCGTGGGTTATCGGTCTGCTTTTTATTGTTTTTAACTTAGCCCAGATTGTTGAGCTTGATGGTAAACTGGCTCTTCTTGTGTGCAGCAGCATTCTTATGAATGATACCACGTACTGCAGCCTGGTCGATCTTCTTAACAGCAGCCTTGTACGCTTCGGTAGCAGCTGCCTTGTCACCAGCCTCGAGAGCAGCATTGTACTTCTTTACGATGGTACGGAGCTGAGTCTTGAAAATCTGGTTCTGCAGGGTCTTCGCTTCGATGACCTTAACGCGCTTCTTCGCGGACTTAATGTTCGGCATGAGGTGCACCTCCTTCAAAGATTTTGAAAATATGAACACCAGCCGGTGCCTGAGAGGGTGCACACAGCCAAGTCACTCATTTACAATTAGGTATGATACCATACCTTTTTTCAAAATGCAAGCCTTTTTTGAATTTTTTTAAAAAAAGTCTATTTTATAGAAGTTTTAGGCGTGCGGATGGGCGATTTTTACAGGAAAGGATACTGTATCCACGAAAAATAGTAAAAAATCGGAAGAAATTTAAAAAATCCTCTTGACATTTT